>JBKQIH010000293.1:0-4252 GCA_052148445.1 Rhodomicrobium sp. | reverse complement strand
AATCGACGCAGGGCGCGCGCTCCTGGGCCGATTTGCCCGCGCAGGCAATTAAATATGTGAAGCGGCTGGAGGAGTTGATCGAGGCGCCCGTCGCGCTTCTGTCCACAAGCCCCAAGCGCGAGGACACCATCCTTGTGCACGATCCATTTCAGGATTAAGCCTGCTCCCAAATCCGGCAACTAGAGGGATGCATCCGTGTCAGACGACGCCGCTATAGATCTGAACCCCTACCTCGTCGAAGTCGAAGAGGGGAAAACCTACTATTGGTGCACCTGCGGGCGCTCGAACCGCCAGCCCTTCTGCGACGGCTCGCATGCCGGCACCGACAAGCAGCCCATGGCCTTCACGGCGGAGCGGAGCGAAGCGATCAATTTCTGCGGCTGCAAACAGACCCAGGACCCGCCCTTCTGCGACGGAAGCCATAACGTTCTGTGATGCGATGGCCTGAGGCCCGCGCGGCGCGTTCGTCCCGCGTGCCGCATGGTTGGGTGCCAGGCGGCGTCTTGAGGATTTACCTTGACGGCGATGCGGCGAGCGCACGGCCTTCGGCTGTCGTGCGCAGGTTCAAAGTCAAGTACAGCGCTCGCAGGCCCGTTACCCGCTAGAGTGCGGCCGGCAAAAGTGTCATAATGAGCGGTTTTTCCATAGGCTCTAGCGCGCGCCGCGTGAAATATGGCGCCGCGCCATGATTAACGCCGGAACGGTAAACCGGGGCAGATTTCCATATCTTCCCGCCGCAAAAAGCGCGCATTTTGACGTTTTCGCCTACAATTTCGCGATTCAGAAAGTCCGTTAAATATATTCTCAGGTCGAAATTTACCGTAAAGCCGCACATGTAGCTTGCGGCGGCGCGCATTGCGCCAATAGTTTATGGCTTTAAATCAATAGGTTACGCCCGTTAAGCCTTACGCAAGGCGCTTTCGCCGACGATCTTGGACGAGCGTACTAAGGCTGCGGCTGGAACCCGCATAGGCTGCATAGCGAAAACAGTGCCGCCGGCTCCCCGCTGACGATGCGGTACCCGGCAAGCCCGTAAGCGAATTGCACGAAAAGTACGAAGCCGAACACGACGAGCACAACGCCAGCGACTTGGTTAATTTTCTTTAACCGGCCTTCGGTCAGCTTATGCCGTACCCGCGAAATGAGCCGGGAAAGCCCTGCCCACCAGGCAAGGCTCCCCGTCATGATGGAGGCCACCGCCGTCACCGCCTGAAGCCAAGTGTCGATGCCGCCGAGCACCGATGTCGCGCCGCCGAACAGGGCGAACACGCCGAGGATTGCGCCGGGATTGGTGATGGTCAGAAAGAAGGTTTGCGGCACGATATTCAAATGCGGCATGATCCGCCAAACCCGGTAGCGCAGCACGGGCCGCAAGGATTGCGGGATGGTGGCGGAGAGCCGCCGCAGCCGCGCGATGTTCGTGGTTGCCGTCGCGACGATTTTCGGCTGCGACAGAAAGACTTTGAGCCCAAACGCGGTCATGATAAGCCCGCCGATGAACTCGATCTTGAGCTGATGATCGTGCATGAAGCCGGAGATGGCGGTCGCGCCATAGGCTGCAACCGCCGCGATGATGCCGTCGGCCAGAACCGCGCCGAGGCCAGCCGCAAAACCGCCCCAGAAACCGCGTTCGAGCGTCCGCTGGATGCAAACGATATTCACCGGGCCCACGGGCGCAGCGATGAGCACGCCGATGAACACGCCAATGATGGCAAATCGCGTCGGATCGATGATCGACTGTGCCCACATCGGACGCTTCAGCCCTCAAAGTTTTGCAAGCCGGAAGAGCCACCTCTTCCCGCCATCGTCACGCCAAAAACCGCAAGCGAGGTGCCACCGCGCCGCATTGGCCTGCCATCCATGCCGCCAAATCGCTGCGAATTGCAACAGGAGACGAAAGTGAGAGCGTTGCCAAGCGCAAATTTCCTTCGAGGTAAAGGCCCCGCCGCGCGGCTCGCGGCACTCATTTGCGCTCTGGTTTTTGCGGGCATGGCTTGGGCGGCCGGCGAGGCCCAGCTTGGGCGCGACCCAGCCAAACTTCCGCCCGCCGTGCAGCGCATGCGGCAGGCCATTTTGCAAGCGGCGATGAGCGGCGACATCGAGCGCTTGCGGGTTCCCATCGAAATGAACGAGATCCACCCGGTGTTCGCGAAGGCCCATGTTGCGGACCCCATCGCCTATCTGAAAGCCGCGTCGGCGGACGGCAACGGCCGGGAAATGCTGGCGATTTTGTACAACCTTATGACGACGGGCTATGCCATCGTCCATCCCGGAACGAAGGACGAAACCTTCGTCTGGCCCTATCATGCGGCCATTCCCCTGAAGGCGCTGACGCCCGGCCAGGAGGTCGAGCTTTACCGGTTCCTGCCTCCCGCGCGCCTCAAGGAGATGATCGCGCAAGCCAAATACAGCTATTACAGCGTCGGTATCGGCCAGGATGGCGTGTGGCATTATTTCACGTCCGAATAGCCGTGGCCTGGGCGGGCACGGCCATCGTTTGAGTCTGCCCCTATCTTGATAGCACGCGCTTTTCCGGAACTTGTCCCGGCTGCCGGCATGTTTCCACAACTTGCGGATCCCGCGCTAAATCTTGGCGCGCTAGGGCGGGACGATTAAAGTAGCGAGATCGCTGGTCAGCGGAGCCTTACAAGGGGAATGCCATGCGCTACCTAGCTGCAGTGGGTGTGCTGCTTCATTGCATGTTGTTGCCGCTTCCGGCCAAGGCTGGGCAAGAGATGCCAATCGGCGGCACATACACCGTGGAGGGCATCAACAGGGACGGATCGGCATACAGCGGAACCGCGATTGTCGCACAGGAGGGCGAGCGTTACCGCTTCACCTGGCATATCGGCAACGGCGACACGTTCAAGGGAATCGGGGCCCGGGAGGGAAACACCGTCTTGGTCGAATGGGGGCAAAGTTATCCGGTGATCTACGAAATTGGTGACGGCGGTGTGTTGCACGGCACTTGGGACAATCAGCGTGCAACTGAAACGCTCACACCCTTGGGCCATCGATAATCGTATCTTCCGCGGCCAAGTGCGCGCAGCCGCGCTCCACACGCTTCTGCCTAGCGGCGCGCCGCGCTCAAAAGCTTCTCCACATAGGCTGGGACGATCTCTGTGGCGCGGCCGTGGATCGCCTCCTGAAAGCCGTGGATGCCCTCCGACGGCTCGAGGTTCAGCTCGACGGTGCGCGCGCCGGCCTGAATTGCCTCGTGCACAAAATTTGCCGCCGGGTAAACCGTGCCGCTGGTTCCGATCGACAGAAAAAGCTCGCAAGCGGTGAGCGCGCGGAGGATTTCGTCCATGCGGTACGGCATCTCGCCGAACCACACGACGTCGGGCCGTAAAGTCCCGGGCAGCCCGCAGGCTGGGCATACCGAGCCGACGGTGAGATCGTGGTGGCCGATCTCATGACGCGTCCCGCACGCCGTGCAGAGAGCTTTTGCGATCTCGCCGTGCATGTGAATGAGGTTCTTCGACCCTGCCATTTCATGCAGGGGATCGATATTTTGGGTCACTGTCAAAACGTCGCCGGGATGTTCGGCCTCAAGCCGGGCGAGCGCAATATGGGCGGCGTTCGGCTTCACATGAGCGTTTTGGCGCCGCCGCTCATTGTAAAAATTGAGCACGAGCGTTGGATTGCGCCAGAACCCCTTCGGCGTGGCAACGTCGCGGTAGTCGTATTTCGACCAGATGCCGTCCTTGTCCCGGAATGTATGCAACCCGGACTCGGCGGAGAGTCCGGCGCCTGTCAAAATTACAATTCTTTTATAAGCTGTCATGGCGAGCGGGCCGCGATCCTTGAAATTGAAAGGGCGGCGGACCTAACTTCCATGATGAAACCGCGCGCGCGGCCACGCCAAATTCATCCGCCGCCTTCTAATGTCCATGGAGAGTGAAACCATGTCAAATCGCTTCGAGGCTTTCGCGCATTTGGCAAATCAAACGCTTCGCACGGGCTATTACGTAGCACTCTACCGCATGACGAATAGAAGAGCCGCCAGCACGGGCGAAGTGAGCGCGCGGATCAGCACCGGCCGGCCGGTTCCGGGCCTTTGGACGCTTCTGCAGGACGTTTTGCGCCTGCAAGCGCAAGACGCGCGCAACGTCCGGAATGGCATTTATCCTATTCCCGTCGAGGAAGGCGCATCGCCCGGCGATCATATCGGCGCGGTCCGGCGGATGTTTGCCGACTTGCCGCAATCGGCCGGACGGCGCGCAGAGAGGCGCACGGACGAGGCCGCGTC
>JBKQIH010000292.1:0-10392 GCA_052148445.1 Rhodomicrobium sp. | reverse complement strand
CCGGCGACGTCATCGCGACCGGAACGCCCCCTGGCGTCGGCATGGGCCGCACGCCGCCCGAATATCTCAAGCCCGGCGACGTCATGGAATCGGAGATCGTCGAAATCGGCGCGATGCGCAACACGATCCATCCGCTCTAAGGCAAATTCAACCGATGTGCGCTCATCCGTCATCGCGAGGCGGCGTTTGCCGCCGTGGCGATCCAGAGCAACATCAGTGACGCCGGTCCTGGATTGCTTCGCCTCGCACGCAACGACGGCGACACGGAAAGCGCGCTAAAAAAAACGAGGCGCGAAAATCGCGCCTCGCATCCCCCGCTGCTAAGCAAAACTGGAGTTACTTACCCTTCGCCTTACCCTTCGGCGCCGCTTTCGCGGGAGCCGCGGCGGCGGCCTTGGGTGCTGCTTTGGTGGCGGGTTTCGCTGCTGCTGGTTTCTTTGCTGCTGCCATGGTGTTGCCCCTAGCCTTTCGTTATTGACACATTTATCGAGGCCAGATTCGTTTTGTTGAAACAATTGCGTACGCTAAATTTCCACAACTTAGTGAAAACCGGCGGCGAGACTACGAAGCTAAGATTTGCTGCAAGACGGCGTCGAGGTCTTCGCGCGCGGCCTCAACGGAGTGCCCGGTATTTGTGTTGAACAGCGCGGCGCGAATATTTGCATCTGGATACATCCGCTGCAGGGCGAGCCGGTAGCAAGCGAGCTGTGCGACATGGGCCCGGCGCATCGCGGCGTCGGCGGGCAGCGCTCCCGATTTATAGTCGAGCACAGTCACGCCCTCCCCGCTCAAGTGAATAAGGTCGGCCTGCCCCAAAATACTTGCGATGCGCTCGCCCTTGCTATCGCACACGGCCACTCCGAGACCCGCCTCCGGCAAGGCTTTCTGGGCTGTAAACGCTTCGTTCGAAAGAAGCAGCAGCACCTCGGCGGTGGCCTCTTCCGAGGTCTGTGCGGCAAGTTCGCCCGCGAAGGCAGAAGCAATAAGGCCCGCGGCTTGAGACCGGTGCCCGGCAGGAAGGGCGGGCAGTATTTCCAAAAGCCGATGGACAAGGGTCCCGCGGGCTTGCGCTGTCTTGCGGTCCATTTCCGGGCGATGCGGCAAAGCGGCCGGCTCCGCGCCCGCCGTTTGCATAAGGCGGGACGGAGACAGAATTGGCGGCGCCCGCTCGCTGAGGACTGGCACCGCGAGCCAGGGCGGCGGCGCGGCTTCGTCCGGTTTAGCCGCGCGGCGCGGCAGCGCTTGGAATGCGTCCGGCGGTCCGGTCCGCCAAACTTTGCGGCCTTCGAAATCCTCCGCTTCTTGAAGTGCGGGCGCGAGCGAATTTTTCACGGTCTCGTACCAGGAACCCTTGGGAAGCGCGCCCTTGTGATGACCCGCGATATAGAGCCGGTCGCGGGCACGCGTCATCGCCACATAAAGAAGGCGCCCAAGCTCACGCTGTTCGGCCTCCTTGATCCCGTTCTTGGCATCCCCGACGGGCTGCAATCCCCCGGTGCCTTTCACCGCCCAGACCGGGATCTCCGGTGCACCCGTGCCATCGTCCAAAAGGAAAACCGGAGCGGGCGATGCGCTTTTATTGCCGCAGGTATCGGCGAGGATGACGATGTTGGCTTCCAGGCCCTTGGCGCCATGCACGGTCATGATCCGCACCTCGCGCGCAGCCTGTCCGGTTTCGCGCTTCACCTCGGATGCGCTTTTGCGCGCGAAGGACGCGAACTCGCCAAGGCTCGCGAGCGGCCTCGCGCTGAACGTCTCGGCGAGGCTCAGAAACTCGTCGATGGCATCGAAGCATTCGGCTCCGAGCCTTGCGCCGAAGGCCTTTCGCCCTGACTCCGCTTCCAAAACATGCGCGAAGAAGCCGAACGGGCTTACTGCGCGCGCAAGCTTTCGCCACGCGCCGAGCTTCTTCGCCGCGGCGCTATAGTCTGGATTTCGCTCCAGTGCCTGCCAAAGTGAGCCTTCGCCCCCATAGGCGAGTTTGAAAAGATCGTCCTCGCTAAGCCCGAGCAGAGGGCTTTTCAGGAGGCAAGCCAGCGCGAGATCGTCCTCGGGCTGCAGCACGGCGTGGGCGAGCGCGAGCAAGTCCATCACCGCCAGCTCATCGGTCAGCGCAATCCGGTCGGTGCCCGCGACGGGGACGCCCTCGCGTTTCAGCGCTGATTGGATGAGCCGCGCCATCGGCTCGCGCTTGCGGAGCAAAATTAGAATATCGCCCGGATCGATGGCGCGGCCGGCCGAGGCAAGCCCCTCGCCGCTGTCGAGCCACTGCTTGATTTGCGCCGCGATGCGGCAGCTCAGGACTTCGGCGGGCTTGGCGGCCGGAGCTTGCTCCGCATCGGGCTCCCACACGCTCCCCTTGTCTTCGGTCTCCCCGCGCTCCGGCTCCCACAGCTCGACCAGCCCGCCAGCGTCGCGCCGGTAAGCCAAATGCTTGACCGACTGGCCCAGGTCCGGGAGCGCGGCGGAGACGCGATCCACGGCAGCAAGGATAGGGTCCAGCGTGCGGAACGAAAGATCGAGATCCGTCTCGCACCAGGCCAGCCCGGCCTTGAGCGCCATGTCCTCGTAAACGGTACCGTATGCGCCCAGTAGTTTTGGGTCCGCCCCCTGAAATCCATAAATCGACTGCTTTTCGTCGCCTACCGCGAACAGCGTCGGCACGCACTCGCGCGCCCCTTGCCCGGCGAAGAAGTCCGCGCTGAGCTGTTCAACGATCTTCCACTGCCCTGGGTTCGTGTCCTGTGCCTCGTCGACCAGAATATGGTCGATGCGCGCGTCGAGTTCATAGAGCACCCACTCGGCTGCCTCTTGCCGCAAGAGAAGGTTCAAGCTCTTGCCGATAAGATCGTCGAAATCCAGCGCGGCGCGGGCGCGCTTTGCGACCTCGTAACGCTCGAAAATCGCTTCGGTTAGGCGCAAGAGCGCAACGCTCGCCTCGACGAGTTTCAGGCCGCGAATCTTCTCATCGAGCGCGAGGAACGCGTCTTGAGCCTCCACGAGCCGCGTGTGCAGAGCCTCGGCGCGCTTTTGGACGGCGGCGGTCATCAGCGATTTTCTCGGATCGCCAATCTGAGTGGTGAAGGCGGCCTTGAGCGCCGCGCAAATCGCCTCGTTACCCTCCGCCTTTAGCGCCGCCTCGAACCTTGTCGCGCCGTCGCAGTCGGTTTTTGAGCCGCTTGCGAGCGCGGCGGCGGTTTCCCTGAGCGTGCCCGCATCTAGCACCGAAGCGGATTGCGCAAGAAGGCGTGCTCTTGTCTCTCCCGGGGAGAGGTTGAAAAGCGTTCGAAGTCTTGCCTCGATGGCGGGAAGCGGAGGCTCCGCGTCCGTCAACGTCAACAGCCGCACAAGTTCGACACGCTTCCCGAGCATCGCGCCCAGCACGCGCGCGAACTCCCCTTCGCCCGCGTGGCCTGCGACGGTTTCAAGCGCGTCGCGCAAATCCGGCGATGCAAACGCCGATGCCGAAGCCTCGGCCAAGGCGTCGCGCGCCTCTTCCTCGGTGAGCACGGCAAACCCCGGCGGCACATTCGCCTCGAAGCTAAAGCGGCGTAGCACGCGCTCGCAAAAGCTATGGATCGTCATAATGGCGAGCCCGCCCGGCGCATCGATGACGGTCGCGAACAGACAGCGCGCGAGCGCCATCCCGGCTTCGTCCGGAGCGTGCGCTAGGAGCTTGGCCAGTTTTGCCGTGAGGTCCGCTTCGGACGCGGTGGCCCATTCGCCGAGCTTGGCGAGCACGCGCGCCTCCATCTCGGCGGCAGCGTTCTTCGTGAAGGTCAGGCACAGAATCGAGCGCGGATTGGCCCCCGAAAGCAGCAACCGCAAGATGCGCTGCACGAGCACATGGGTCTTGCCGGTGCCTGCATTGGCGCGAACCCAGGCGGAAAGCTCAGGATCGGCGGCCCGCATTTGCTTTTGCTCGGCGGCGGCAAGCAGCAGCGCTTGGCTTGGCAGCATCTCAGTCATCGCCGGCCTCGCTCTCTTCCGCCTCTACGGCCCATTCGCGCACACGCGCGAGATGCGCGTAAGGATCGTGTTCCGACTTGTCGCGGAAGATCGCACGCGTCTGGTATTCGTAAGCCGTTGCCTCGTCATCGAAGCGCGCGATCTGCCGGAGCACGCCGGCGCGCGCCGCCTCGATAGCTTCTGCGCCCGACATTTTCGGCGTCACGATCTCGCCGGGCGGCTCGCCTCCCGTTGCCACGATGTAAAACAGCTCCGCCTGCGAGCCGGCGGGAATGCCTGTGAACGCGCCTTCCTTCGCAAGCAGCCCTTCGAGGGCAAGCTGCGGCGCGCCACGGCCGGCCGAGACCTTCGCCGCGTTGACGCTGGTCTTGAAATCGTAGATGCGCAAAGCGCCGTCTTCGAGCCGGTCGATGCGGTCGGCGCGCGCTGTGATGTCGAACGGTCCGGCGGGCGCCTCCACGCGAAGCTTGCCGCCCACCTCGCTTTTCAGAATTTGGACGCCGGCGCGCCGCTCGCTCTCGGTTCCCGCAAACCACTGCGCGAAACGGGCAAAGCGCGGGCGCCAGAACGGTGCGTTTTCGAGATTGAAACCCAAATCCTCCGCCGCTTTATCCAGATTTCGCAGCAGCTCGTCCGCGGCGTTTTCCGGCACCGTATTTGGATAGGCTTCGAAAAAACCATGCAAGGCGGCGTGATAGAGAATGCCCTTGTCCCGCGCGTCGCTCGTCTCGCCTGGATGGCGGAGCGGCACAAGGCTGAGAATGTGGCGAGCATAGATGGCATAAGGATTGGCGAGCCAAGTCTCGATTGCGGTGACGCTGAGGCGGCGCGGGCGCGCGGCGAGCGGCGGGCGGGGCTGCGGGCGGCCGATAGGCACCGCCGCCTCCGGTGTGCGATGGGCAGCCAGCCAGTCGAGCCAAGGGCGCTCCGGCTGTAACGATTGCAATTGGCCCGCCCCGCCCGCGAGCGCTTGGATGCGCGAGATCCAGCCACTCGGCCGGGCAAGGCTGCCATTTTCCTTCTTGGATCGCGTGAGGATGACGCGCGGCGCCGAAGCGGCAAGGCTTACAAATTCGTGCGCGGCCTGGCCGATGCGCCGCTCCTTCGGCGGCAAACCTACAAAGGCGCGATCCCGGCGGTTGAGCCAGGGGTCGGGTCCGGGCATTTGCGGCCAGCAACCCTCATTGAGACCGCCAAGAATCATCACGTCCGCGGTGAGCAGCCGAGCGTCGAACGGCTTCATCAGGAACAAACGCGGGTGCGGGCTCTCCAGGGTTTTTTCGCGTTGCGTGGCAATAACCTCAGCGAAAAAGCCGGCATAATCCGTCAAATCGAGCATGAAGCCGCGGGCGGAGGCTCGCTCGAGTTTGTCGAGTACGGAGTGTTCCGGTGTGCCGCCGCCAATGCCGAGCCTCGCGAGATTCGACAGCACGGCGCGGTGCGCGGCGATCCATCCGGGCAGGGGAGTGCACTTTTCGCCTCGCGCGATGAGCGGCGACAGCGCCTCTAGAACTTCCGTTGCGAAAGCGCGGGCCGCGTCCCATTCCACAGCGGCAACCCGCTTCATGGCCGGCTGGCGCGCCTCTCCCGATGCGACGGCATGCTCCGCGCGCGACAGCGCCGCGGGGATTCCCGCCATCGAGGAAGGCCGCCACATCTGCCGCAAAACGCCAAGGTCGATAATTTCGGCCGTGCGCCAGATGCTCGCCGAAGCCGCCCCCTGGGCCAATCGCAGCAACTCTGCCAAATCCTCGGGCTTGGCGCTTGCCGCGCAAGAAACAGCGCGCGCTGAAAGCGCGTTCGCGGCGCATGTGCCAGGTGCTTCCGCGGCAAGCCCCCATTGGGCGAGGGCATGCCGGACGCGGGCAAGGAGGCTTTCGCTGGGCGTGGCGAAAGCGGCTGTCTGGCCTTGGGTTTCGAGACTTTCGCGCAGGATGAGCGCAATTGCACCGGCCTCATCCTGGACGGTCTCGGCCTCGATGAGCGCAAGCCCAGGCGCCGGGTGGCCGCCTTGCTGACGAAGGGACTGAATAAAGGGCGCCCATTGTGCAGTCGCCGGCGCCGGACGGAGCGCTTCGCTGAGGAAAAGGGCGCGGCGCAGTGCGTCGTCCGAGTCCCCCCTCACTCTGTCTCTCTCCCCGAGGGGAGAGAGGACGCCCGAACTGAGGCCCCCTCCTTGGGAGAGAGTCGCAGATTCCAGCCCTCTCCCCTTGGGGAGAGGGCTGGGGTGAGGTGGTCTTGCGAGGTCACGGATGTCCTCGCGGCGGATATTCAACCGCGCGAGCAGCAACTCTAGCCCATGCTGCGGGTGCTCCGGATGCTCGCCCGCTGCGGCTGAGCTTTCGCCCAGGCTGCCGTCGAGCCCATAAAGCACAATCGCCGATTGCGGCTTGGCGAGTGCGGCCTCCATCAACCCAACCGTTGCGGCGACGCTGCCGGTCGAGCCGGCAACGATGACGGGCGCATCGCTCTGCCGGATAAACTCGGCTTCGATGGCCATGAGACGGTTGCGCCGCTCCTCGCGGTCGAGCTTGCCGGCCTTGGCTTTGTGCGCCTGCCAGCCCCGTAGCACGTTCCGCAACAGCTGCAGCGAGAGTTGCTCGGTTCCAGAAGCGCGCGTGCTGTCGAGCTGCCCCGCTCGCGACAGATCGGCGCCTTCGGTATGCGCCTCGCCGATGAGGGCCGCAATCTGCCCGGCGACGATAAACGCGCTCGCGGCGGAGAGGTTCGCGAATAACGGTTCATGCATAAGCCTTGTGCCAAGCAAAGCTTGCGACGCTTGCATCGCCAAGGCCGCGAACTCGGTCTGCCGCTCGAGTTCGTCGTATGCGGCTGGAATGGCGAGCGCCTGTTCCAAGAGCCCGAGCGCAGCCGTCGCGGACGCCATGCGCGGGCCATACGCCGCGAAAAGGTCTAGCGGATCGGCCTCTCCGAGGACGCGGATGCGCGGCAGGAACGTCGCACCGTTGTTCGCATGGGCGAGAAACGCGAGCTTCAGCGGTTCCACAGCCGCGAGTGTTGGCAGATAGATCGTGAGCTGGGGCAGCTCATGCGGCTCGGGCGCTCCCCGGTTCCAGATCGAACCGGCTAGGACCGCTGCCGCCAAGTTGGGAAGGAAGGGCGAAGTAATGGGGCATTTCAAGACAACCCCATGTCCCGTCTCCGGGGACATAAACTCACGCGCTGCGCCGCTGCCCCTCATTTAAATGGCTCTCCGCGTCCAAGAGCGCTTGAGGCGTGCCCACATGCATCCACGTCCCCTCAAGCACCGCGCCAAATAATTTGTTCTCCACAGCAGCCCGGTCGAAGATCCGAACCAGCGAAAAAGACCGGTCCGCGATGCCATCGAACAGCTGCGGCTTCAAGATCGACACGCCGGCGAACACCAGGGGCGTTTCCTCGCCTGAACCTCTTCTTTTTAAACGGCCGGCTCCGTCGAGGTTGTAATCGCCGCGGCCCTCGTAACCAATGCTTGAGTCGCGGCGAGCCAGCAAGAGCAGCGCGTCCATGCGCGAGGGATCCCATGCATCCATCAACAGCCGGAGATTCGAGCGCGCGCCTTCGCTCCAGACCGTGTCGGAGTTGTGGACCATGAAAGCGCCGCCCCCGAAATGGGGAAGAGCCTTCAGCACCCCGCCGCCCGTCTCCAAAATGGCCTCGCGCTCATCGGAAATGGCGATCTGGGGTGCGGCGCGCTTCTTCAAATGCGCTTCGATCTGATCCGCGAAATGGTGCACATTCACAACCGCGCGCCCGATGCCAGCCTCCGCCAGCCGGTCGAGGACGTGGTCGAGCAGCGCGCGAGCGCCAAGCGTGACAAGCGGCTTCGGGATGCGGTCGGTCAAGGGCCGCATCCGCGTGCCAAGCCCCGCGGCCAGCACCATTGCGGTCTCGATCTGAGCCATCCGGCCTCTCCTCTATCTCAGCGCGCCTTGCTGCAGCCCGGTATCGGCTAATGGGTGCAGATGGGCTTCATACCACGCGTTGAGCGGTTTGAGACCGGGGTGAGCGAGATTACGGAACAGATAGCGTGCGATGCGTGGCAAATGTGCAAGATAGCCATGCTTGCCGTCGCGAAGCGACAGGCGGGCGAAAATGCCGGCGATCTTCGTGTTCCGCTGCGCGCCGAGGATTGCATAGGCCTTGGCGAAGGACGCGCAATCGAAGTTTGGATCGGCCTTGGCGGCGCCTTCGCAATAGCGTGCGAACAGCAAGCGCTCGCTTTCTTCTGGAACTTCAAGGCGCGCGTCTTGCAACAGCGAGACAAGATCGTAGGCCGGATGCGCCCAGAGGGCGTCCTGGAAATCAATGGCGCCGAGGCGGGCGAGCCCCTCCCGGCCCTCGCAAAAAAGCAGGTTCGGGGAGTGGTAATCGCGCAAGACAAGGTTTTTCGGCTGCCCCCCGAGCCAATCGAGGAAAGGCGACCAGGCTTCGAAGAACGAGGCCGAAATTTCCGCTGTGGCTGGCTCGCCTGTCTGCAATTTAAAATACCACTGCAAAACGAGGTCCAACTCGACCTCCAGCGCCTCACGGTCGAGATCGGGCACACGGTACGGCGTGCCGCTGGCGGCGGGCACCACCTGCGGCGGCTTCGAAGCGGCGAGCGCAAGCAAGCCGTCGGTCGCGAGCGCATAGAGCGGTTCGAGGGGCTCGCCTCGCGCAATTAGGGTGCCGAAAACGGCGTCGCCCAGATCCTCGACGAGATAAAACCCGGAGCGAAGGTCCG
The DNA here is from genome assembly GCA_052148445.1 of Rhodomicrobium sp. Lineage (GTDB taxonomy): Bacteria > Pseudomonadota > Alphaproteobacteria > Rhizobiales > Rhodomicrobiaceae > Rhodomicrobium. The sequence continues at coordinate 1,697 of JBKQIH010000292.1, read as the reverse complement.
AGCCAAGCACGGCGGGCGCGCCGATGCCGGCCTTCTCGCGCAGCCATTCGGAAATGGCGATAAACGAGCTGCCCTCGCGCGCAAGGTGGGCGATCTCGCAATAGGGGCGCCCATTGCGGATCGGCGGCCCGTCGCTTTGAGGCGGCCAGTCCATGAGCATGACGGTTTCCGCGCCGCGCGCCAGCCGCGAGAACTGCCGCGCCGAAGCGTCGCCCTTGATCGCGGTGCATTGCGCGCCGCCCCAGCCGGCCTTGACGAGGAAGGCTTCGGCCTCGCGGAAGCGTGCGAGTTTTTTCTGCCAAGCCCCGAACCCGATCAGCGAAACGCGTCTCGCGCTGCCGCTGCCCTCGATGCGAACCCCCAGCCGGCTGGCGGGCAACGCCGCTTGGATGTTCTCGGGCCATTCGGCGATCACGGCGCTTTCCGCGCACATGTCGCGGAAGCCAATCTCTTCCTCCTCCAAGGCCCCGAGCCTGTAAAAGTCGCAATGATTGACCGTCCGGCCCGGCACGACGTAGCTGTGCACAAGCCCATAGGTCGGACTTGTGACCGCCTCGCTAACGCCAAGCGCCGGCAGCAGCCCCTGCGCGAAGGTGGTCTTGCCCGCGCCGAGTTCGCCGTAGAGGGCGATGAAATCGACGGGCGTCACGAATGCCGCAAGCCGGCTGGCCAGCGCCTTCATCGCCTCGGGTGAGCTTAAGTCCCACACAGCCCCGTCTCCAAATTCGCCGCCGCAAACCCAAGCAGCGCTCGCGCCGCTTGACAAGAGATGTGGGCGGTATTGGCTAATTTGCGCGGAATTGTGACGAAGTGCCTAAAAGCGAGTTAGCTCAGTTACCGTTGGGCCCCCGCTTTTTATTCCGAAGCGCATTTGGAACAGACGATGACTTTCGAGAGAAACGCGGGAAAACTGTCGCCGGGGAGCAATCCGGCCCCGGCAAACGCCCCGTCGGGCCCGCCAAGCCGGTCGCTGAGATAGTCGAGGTAATAGGGCTCGTGAAAGCGCTGCGGGAAGGCTTCGAGCAGGCCGTCATAGGCCTCCACATCGCCCCATTGCAGCGAATCGACGAAGACGAATAGGCCGCCGGGCTTCAAGACGCGCGCAATTTCGGCAGTCACCCGGCGGCGCACCTCGTTCGGCAGTTCGTGATAGAGGAAAATACTTGTGACAATATCGAAGCTGCCCGTATCGAAAGGCAGCGCCTCGGCGTTGGTCTGCTGAAAAGCGACGTTCCGCCGCCCGTGAAGATGGCGCGCGGCCTCTTCGAGATAGGCGTCGCTTAAATCGATTCCCGTCATCCGCATGGCGGGGAAGGCTTGGGCGAGCTGATGCAAAAAGCGCCCGCTCCCGCAGGCCACGTCCAAAAGCTGGAGCCGGCGCTGATCGCGGCCGCGCACAAATTTCGCAATCGGTGGAATCGCCTGACGGCGCATCGCGCCCGCGGCGCCCATGAACAGCGTCTCGACTTGCACGTCATAAAGCTTCGCGGATTCTTCGGTCAGATAACCGCCGGATTGATAGTGGAAATTCTGCGCGTAATAGGCCGGCAAGCCTTCCGCCTCGGGAAGTGACGCGGCCTCGTCCGTGCGCCTCTCTGCGCGCCGTCCGGCCGATTGCGGCAAGTCGGCAAACATCCGCCGGACCGCGCCGATATGATCGCCGGGCGATGCGCCTTCCTCGACGGGAATAGGATAAA
>JBKQIH010000291.1:0-11036 GCA_052148445.1 Rhodomicrobium sp. | reverse complement strand
TCTTCCTCTGGTCTCCTGCCGCAAATACGATGGTTTCGGGCCTTGAACCGCGGTTCTGCTCCTTACCGTGAGCGGCCACCGCTCGGGCTTTTTCCGATGTTGGTGTTTCCTGGCTCGGCGTTTTGGTCCTTGCCTCTGGCGCCTAGCTCGCGGGCTGCCGCGCTGCGTTCTTCGCGTTCTATCCTGTTTCTTGCTTCCGGCGAGGGATTCGCCCGCTGTTCGGAGGTCAACTCCTTGCCTTCGCGTGCCGGTTCTTGCGCCTCGGCTTGTTGTTGCTGTTGATCCGGTCCGATGCCGCGCGCGGTAGCTTGAGACCGGCCGATGCCAGCGCCGGGATTTTGCCGTTGTTCATGGGTTACGCGGGCCGTGTGAAAGGCGCGGCGGGAATCGCTCTTATACTGGTCGGCTTCTGGCGAAGCTTGCGCTTTGAGATGCTGGGCAATCCATTTGGCTTGTACGCCGGCCTGCTCGGCGAGGTGCTGATAATCGAGCAGATTACGCTCGTGTTGCTGCTGCAGGTTCGGCTGGGCGCCGTGGGTTTGTTCGAGTTTCAGCCGGTCTGCATCTTGCGCGCGCGAAAGCGCGGCGCGTTCATTGATTTCGGATTGAGTGGTGGGAAGATTGGCCTCGCGGCGTATTTCCGGGAAGTGTTCGAGCATAAGGACCAAGCTCTCTTTTGACAGCATGGCCGGTTCAGGTTGGGCGGATTGTCCGGGGGCTTTTACGTTCTCCGGCGGGCGTTCGCCTTGTTTCAATAGGCCGGCGACCTGCTGATGAGTGCGTTGTAGCTCGCCATAGTCGCGGGGCGGGCGGCTTGGAGTCTTTCCGTCCAGCGAGTTTCCGGGGTGTGGTTGGGCAATGCTTGACGGGCGGGTGTCCTTGCGTTCAGGAGCAGGCGGCTCCTGAAGGGCCGCCTTCCTCAGTTCCGGCCGGTCAGGTTGGTCGCGCTCATGATCGCGCTGGTACGCAATCTGATCCTGGCTTCTATTCAGATCTCTGATTTCGAGGGTCTTTTCGCGCTCGGGCAGGTCCTTGAGGAGGGTATCGGCAAGTTTTAAGTGATACTCCCGGGAGGCTTCGACATTGCGATCGACGGTGTTTTGGACTTCTGTTTGATAACGTGCTTGCTGTTCTTCGGTCAGCCGCGCGAGCTTCCTGGCCAGTTCGTCGTCATCATTCGTATCCGGAGAACGATCTTCGTCTTGGCCGGCCATAGGCACTTTTCTCTGCACTTATTCCTGCGAGGAAGCTTAACAGAGAGTCAGATGGATAGCCTAGTCAGGACTTCGATCTTGCGTCTTTGATGGAAGGAAAGTTTTCAAAATAGAGGTGTTGCGCGCCCATATCGACGGTGCGATCGATTTCGAGGATCGCTTCCTGGGCTTTGGGATGGCTCTTCACATAGGCAGCCGATACGATTTTCTCGAACCTGTCGAAATCTTCGAGGCGGCTCATCAAATATTCGACCTGTAATTCCAGTTTGACGAAGCGGATGGAGTCGTTTTCTCCCGCTTGTTTAAATTTGGCTTCCCAGAATGCAAGCTTTCTTTCAAGCTGAGTGATGCGCTGTTCAAGAGCGTGATTATCCATTGTGCAAATCTCCTGTGTCAATTCGGTAATTATACAGTAAAGGGTGCAAAGTTGCCACTGCGGCGAGCTTCGGACTCTCTCGGCCTTGGCCCTCCACCTTTTTCCTTCTCCTCCTTTTCCTCTTCGGTCTTGACGGAAGGGAGCATGCCCGGAATGAGGCAAAGGTCCACGACGACTGGCTGGAAAGTTCCGCCAATACACCCGCAATTGCCATACTTGTTGACTGTAAACGCGGCTTCGCGAAGTTTTTGCCTTGAGAGCTGAGCGCTTAAGGCGCGCGCCGCTGCGACCACTTTCTTGGGGATAACAAAGCTTCGTTGGCCTGTTCACGCGTCCGCCAATATTCGACGGATTCACGGCTGAACGGCTGGTCTTTATCTTTCGTACCGAGATAGAAGCCCGCTGCGCTCTGGCAAACCTGAAGCGGCAACTGTCGTTTTCCGAATTCCGCCGCTAGCAACCCGTATTGCCGTCGTGTGTTTTCACTCATTGCACCATGTTTGACCGAGTTCGCGATCGGGCGGCTCGCGCGGTGGCGCAGCGTTAATTCGGCGAGCGGCCTGAATTCGAGGCCGCAGGCATCGGCGGCGAGGTTCTGCAAAGCGAAATAGGGCAAGCGCCGTGCCATGGCATCAGGGCGACGGATAAGGGCTATTTTGGCGGCGCCGATCTCAGGGATGATGCCAACGATCTGCCCGATGAAAGGGTTCTTCGGGTTTTCCGCGTAGTCGATGCTGCCCTGGACAATATCGAGCGGTCTGGCTTCGCGGTCATTGGCATAGGTCGTTCGAGCTTTGGGCAAGGTCATAAAACAATCTCGGGCGGCAAAAACAAGGTTCGTAAATCCAACCTTGTTGGAGTGACAAGGCAGGGTTGGCGCGATAGGGATCAAAGCCCGAAGGGCCGAGACCCCGCGCTCGCGCGGGGCTCGGTTCACGAGAGCCCGCCCTGTCCCTTTCCGGGACGGGGATCGCCCATACCCCTCCCCACTTTTGTCTCTTCAAGGCCATGAACGCCTGAGCAAGGAATCAAACGACGGGCAGAGAGACCGAGAGTCTCAGCGCGGTCCGCGGTCCGGATCGCTTGCGGGGCTGGGCTGTTTATCCGCTTTCGGCGCCGGGCGGCGTGAGGCTTGGGGCGCGGCCTTGAACACAACCGGGTCGGCGGCTTCGATGGGGGCGAGGAGGAGCTTGCTTTCTTGGCGGGTGGGCCCTTCCCAGGAAACGCGCGATTGCCATTTTTTGTCGCTGTTGGTTTTCGCATTAATGGATGCGGGATCAACGGCTTCCGAGATGTAGGTCAGTGACGGATTGAAGGCGATGTTGTCGCCGTGTTCGCTCTTCAGGTGATTGAAGCCGTGTTCGAAAGCGAATTCTTCCGGCGTAAGCTCGGAACGGATCGACCGGCCTGACAGAAGCCGCGCCGAGCCTTGGGCATTTTGCATCGCGTCGTCCTCGCGGGGTTCATAAGACTCGTAAAAGACAATCTGGCTCTTTGGAATCCGGTCGCGATGGATCGTGATGATCTCATTGTCGGGGAAGACGGATCTTGCGACCGTATCCGGATCGGCGGAGAGATAATGCCATCGGCGGTCGTCGCCCTTGCCGGCGGAGATTTCGGTTTTGAGAGGCCGGCCCCCGTTTGCGGAAGCGTCGGCGGGCGTGTAGGAGCGGACGCGGATGTCGGCGCCGCGATTGATGGCGACGCGGTCGTTCTCGAGATAAGCCAGTCCATGTTCCTTGGCGATCTCTTCGGGGGTGCCCTTGGCGCCAAAGAATCTGCCGTTCGTGAGGTTCACCCAGGAATGGAATTGGTCGCTGCGTGAGGGATCGGGTTCTGCTGGCGTGACGAAAGCGACGAGAGGGCGGTTCATCCGTCGGCTGTCAATTTTGATGGTATTTTCCATAAGGCCTCCGTTTGTTGTTGTTATTGTTATCGAGGTCTGGTCGTAGCGCGAGATTGGCAGAGCCTCCGTTACAGTCAAGACTAATCTTAGTACCGACGAATCACGTGTTTCTCACGCATGCAATATTTGCAAAAAGCTGCGAATATTAGACGTTGCTCACTGTCTTTTTTCAAATACATGAAACACAGTCGGCTCGGCTCATCTGTTGTTGTTGACGCGATTCGGCTGACCGCTTAATATCGTCCGTATGCGTTGTTTTTTTCTTCTTGTTTTTCTGGCGTTTCCCGTTAGCGCGCTCGCCGCCGATGCGGCGTCGGACCAATCCGCCTCAATCGCTTCGCTAAAAAGGGAGGTTCAGCAACTCCGCACAGAAAATGAAAAGCTTTCAGCCCGGCTAAGCGCTCTCGAAAAGAGGTTTCCAGCCCAGCACCAATCGATCGGGATCTCCGATTTCGGTACGCTTCCCTCTGCCGCTGCATCCGCGCCTAACCAGCGCGAAAAACAATGATACTGGGAGCGAAACTCAGCCGGTTTTCGCTTGCGCTGGCCGCAACAATTTTGCTTTCCGCCACTCCGGCTTTCGCAGGCTGTACCGGCCCGGCGGCTAACGAAGGCGATGTGAACTACTCCGCCACGCAGCACATTATGGCGTATTGCAACGGTACCAATTGGGTGGCGATGGGGTCTTCCGGTGCGATCAACTTCGGCACCCTGACCACGAATGATTTCTGCACCGCGACGAGCGGCACGGCGATCCAGTGCACGACAGCGCCTGGAACCGGAGTTGTGACGGCGTTTGGGAATGCCGTGAACGCCGCAGGCGGTTTCGTCACTTATTCGGGTGCCCTTGGGACTCCGACGAGTGGCACGCTGACGAACGCGACGGGCTTGCCGTTGACGTCCGGCGTAACCGGCAATTTGCCGAACGCGAATTTGGCGACGCAGACGGCGAATACGGTCTTGGGCGCGACATCGGCGACGACGCCTTCGGGGCTGGCGATGCCATCCTGCTCGACGGGATCGAGCGCGCTGACCTGGACCACCGGCACGGGTTTCGGCTGCAACAGCATTTCAACCGCACTGCCTTCTCTGACGAATGGCGACATCTGGATCGGCAACGGATCGAACGTAGCGACGGCGGTCGCTGTCACGGGGAATGTGACGATCTCGAATGCCGGCGTGGCGACGATAGGCGCCGGTGTCGTGACAAACGCAATGCTTGCGGGCAGTATCGCCGCCTCGAAGCTCGTTGGAACGGATATCGCCGCCGTCGGCACGATTACCAGCGGCACATGGACCGGTGGGGTGATCGCGGGACAATATGGCGGCACCGGCGTCGCCAACACCGGCAAGACGATCACGCTTGGTGCAAATTTGACGACGACGGGCGCGGGCGCGCCGACGCTGGCTTTTCCTGCATCTTCCTACACCTATACGTTTCCCGGCGCGACCGACACGGTGGATTTGATTGCCGCGACGCAAACACTGACCAACAAAACCATTTCAGGTGCGAGCAATACCATCAGCAATCTGGCCGGCAGCGTGATAACGAGCGGCACGGTGTCGGCAAGCTATCTGCCGACATTTGGCACAGCGGCGGCGGGTATTGTGCCGGCTTCGGGCGGCGGCACGACGAATTACCTGCGCGCGGATGGAACCTGGGCGGCGGCAGGTGGCGGAAGCGGAGCGGCGGGGAATATTCAGACATTCACCGCCAGCGGCACATGGACCAAGCCGGGCAGCGGCACGATCACGCGCATTCAATGTTGGGGCGGCGGCGGCGGCGGCGGAAGGGTAACCGGGGCTGCTATCGCGGGCGGCGGCGGCGGCGGTGGCTACAACGAGTCCTGGGTGGCGACATCAAGCCTTACCTCGACGGTTACGGTCACTATCGGCGCCGGAGGGCTGGGCCACAGCACCAACAGCGCCGGAGGAAATGGTGGTAATACAACCTTCGGCAGTTACCTTACGGCCTATGGCGGCGCAGGCGGCGGAAACAATTACGGCGGCGGCGGCGGCGGATCGCTAAGCGCCGGCAGCGGTTCTACTGCAGGAAATCCACAAATAACAGTTGTGACGGCGACCTGCGGAACCACGACCTGCGCCTTCGGTGAAGGCAATGGTGGTAATAATGGTGGGGGTACGGGGCCTAACCAAGGCTTGGGTGGGATCTTCCATGGCGGCGGCGGTGGAGTAGCTTATCCAGGAACCGGGTCTATCTGGGGAGGTGGTGGTGGTAACGGAGGGACCTCCGTCTATGGGGGCAGTGGTGGAGCAGCCGCGACTGGCGGGACTGGTTCCCAGCCTGGCGGCGGGGGCGGTGGAGGCTACGGCGTAACAAGCGGCACGGGCGGGGCCGGCGAGTGCATCGTGACGACTTTCTAGAACATTATTGTTTTCAAAGCTTGCGCATGAGGAACGTCATGACCGGTAGAAGCTTTTTTTGGGTTTTTGTGGCGTATCTGCTTTGCGCTTCACCGGTCTTTGCGCAAAACATGCTGTCCCCAGCCATGCCCATGCCCGGTTTCATCTTCGCTTATCCGGGCAGCGCATGCCCCGGCGGGTCGGTTAGGTACAAGGGGCCTGAACAGGCATTGGCTGCCGAAAGCGGTGCGGTCTATTGCCGGTTCGACAAGAAGGTCAAGATTATTCCGAAAATGTCAGGTAACACAGCATGTCCGCCGGGCACCGCGCCTTATGTCGATGCGAAAGCCAAGCCTGACCCCGACGTCATGTGGTGCAAATGAAGTTCGCACATCACCTTTGGCTTGTCGCGATTATCCTTTTTGCCTGGCGATCTCCCGATGCCTTGGCCGCTATCGATACGCCGCAGCAGGCGCCTCTGGCGCAGATGGCGGACGAAATGAACGGTTACCGGATAGACCAGTTCGGGGATTTTACGAAAAAATGGCATTTCGTGACGGTGCGGTTTCGGCGCGACACGGGGGAACAGCGTTTCGTCTATGCCAACGATATCGCCTGGAAAGCTCTCCTCGAACACAGCAAGGATTATCCCGACGGCGCGGTGTTCGCCAAAATTGCCGTCGCAACGAGTGAAGACTCAAGCTTTGTCGACTCCTCTGTGCCCTCGGGCAGCAAGCGCGTGCAATTCATGGTGAAGGATCGCAAAAAGCACAAAGCCACTGACGGATGGGGCTACGCGGTTTTTAATTCACAGGGACTTGTCGCGATTGCCGAGCCGCAGGACAAAGCATCGGAGGCGTGCAACGCTTGCCATCAAGTGATGAGGAACAAAGGACTGGTTTTTGCGGAGCCGATGGGCGAGATTTTCCCCTCGCAGGCTCAAGCGGTTCAGCCTGTAGCGCTTAACCAGCCGCCTGCCGATATCCCTTTCATCACCGTCGACCGCGCCATTCTGCCGGCGTTTGTGCAGAAAGAAATTCCACCCTCGCTCAAACAAGTGCGCATGCTGGGCGGGCCGATGCCGGAACATGTGTTCCACGGCACGATTTATGAAGCCATGCCGCTTATTCAGGCGGAGGCAGCACGGTCCAACATGGCTGCGCTCCTCGTCGGCAAAAACGGCACGCCGGAATTTTCATTGGCATGGCCGACGGGTTTGACCGATCCGGCAACGAAACCCTGCACATTGCCGGGCAGGGCGAAGGGTGTGCTTGTCACAGGCGGACACACCGTCACCTATCCGCAATCGCCGCCTGGGGAGCGTTACCGCTATCAGCCTGACGCTCCGTATTGCTCGCCTACGGGGCTGCCATCAAATCCAGCTAACATATCACAGTAAGCTTCTCCCCATTTTGGGGTCATCGTAGAAGCTGTTCCGAATGCTGCGCTTGCGGTGATCTTCTCCTGCCGCCGCTAGTTCGCTTTGCCCTTTGGCTGCGGAGGGTCTGGCGTGTTCGCTTGCTCGATTAAATACTGCCCAAGTTTCCGGGCCTCTTCGCGAGGCAGGAGATAGCTTAACCATCCGAAGCGCGGATCGCGGATGTGCAGCAGGCTATCGCCTCGCATCAGATCAAGTTCCGTGTACCATCGCGGATCGGGAACAGCCCTGACCTTTTGGCCGGGAGCCCAATCCCGTTTGACCTCCGGCGTCATGCCGCCCCGAAATTCCCCCAGATTAGCCAGGATGTCGTCAACGGCGTCCACGGCTAGTTTCAGTGAAACACGAGGCTCGGCGTCAAACGTGAGCGTTACGATTTTTCGGTCGTCTTCAAGCTTCCAGTCAGGCGGCTGCATGTCTCAATCTCCTCAACGCTCTTCTCCACGCACAGCGAGTTCCGCCGCAGCCAGTTTCGCCCAATGATCGGCGATCTGGACGAATTTACGCAAGCTGGCCACATCGCTTCCTTTCAGCGTTTCGTGAGAAAGCTGATCGAGAACCGCCGTCACCGCGGCCAGTTTGCCTGAATGATCCTTCCGCGATTTCTTGAGCATGACATATTCCCTTCGTCTCACAGGTTAGAGCAGATCATAAACCTATTTGGTGACAATCAATTTTTGACAGCGCGATCGGGACGCAGACGCGCAGGGCCCAAATAGAGCGCCAACTCGCTAAGGCCCGTGTGGAAAACGCTCCGTGTAAATATGCCGCATCCGGCACAATAACGCGGTTAACCAACTCGAAATTTATCCTCGTTGAAATCTCTTCACGAGGCGCGCAATTCAACCTCTACCCAAGGTAGATTGTGGACGGCACGCGCAACTCGGCTTAAGTAGAACCTGGGCTATTCACCATACACATCATAGGGGCAATGATGTCAGCGCAAAATCTTTCCCGGACTGCTTACGCGGCGCGTCCTCGAGTTAACGCTTGCACCTGCGATTTCGAGCCTTTGGACCAACACGACGGTCTCTGCGCCTTACAATATGACGCTTCCGCCTATTTGCACGGCGAACTGCAAGGTAGCGAGCTTGCAGCCTTCGAAGCGCTTCTATCCGAAAATGTCGGCTGCCGCCGGGAACTGAATGCGATAAGGCGCACCGAGCAAGCCTTACAGCAAATCGGCGCGGAATTTCTTTTGGAACCGGTGCCGCAGTTCTTGCTGGATGCTCTCTCTAGGGGTACCTCAGAAAACAGATTATAAAGCTCGCTAGCCGAGCCTGATCCCCTCCACATCGTCGAGCGTAGCCTTGTCCGAGCGCCGGTCATAAAGCCGCGTGATGCGCGTGTGAGCCTTAAAACTTCGAACGCGGAGTGAACAAACCGCGGACTGCATTCTCGGGGGCCGCCAAATCACAGGGCGGCCTATTGCGGCTACGCCCTCACGAAGCTTTCAGGCACAAAATCAAGTTTTTCGAAGCCCCGGATAATGCAGCAGCGGCTGAGCGCTGTTTGGCCTTGCGGGCGCGGGTCTCTGCTTCCTGTTCTGAAAATACCCCTGCCAACGCTCGATGATAGCGCTTATCGCAAGCCTCTTCTCGTTCTGAATGGCCCGGATGGCGACTGCCAATGCAGCCGGGGACAACGTTTGCCGCGCAGCCGCGATGCGCGCCGCGTAGTAGCCCTTCACCCCTGCGATTTCGCTCGCGAGGCTCGATGACGGCGCTACTTGGCCTTGTCCTTCATCGAATTCTGCTGATGCGGCAGGTCCTCCCACCTCAGCTCGTAGCGATCGCAACTGGTCATAGTGCTGAGCACCGGTTCCCGGTCGAGAAGACAGACAATGATCTTGGCGCCGTTCTCGCCGCAGCGCGTCCAGCCGGCCTGGCATTGCATGCAATGCGTGGTCGCGAATTCCGTGGAGTCGGCTTGCCAAGCGAGGGGATGAACTTTGTGCATGCGCACTCCTCCAGATTGGTGGTCTGAAGGGGCTCCTCCCCTTGTTTTTCTTCCCGCCTTCAAGTCCCCAGCGGTGGAGATCCTTGAGTGGGTTGCGGCAGAGAGCAAGATAGTCGCCAGCAAGCGCGCGCGTCGTCAAGGGTAGCCGATGCCGTACCGACAAGGTCCTGTTGTTTCTATGGAATCTTCGGTTAAGCCGATTCGCGCGAACCGTGTGATGACGGGCGGCCTGCGGAAAAAGACGGGGTTGAACGGCGCGTGATTCGCGAAGGGGCGTGGCTAGGAGCGGGCCGGAAGGGGGCGGCGGCTTATGGCCCAGGGTCGGAATGACGTGCTGCTTGGATAGCCGTTGCAGCGCGTCCGTTATCGGCCCCGTCCACCTCCGTTGCGTCCGCCTTTGCCGTGATCCTGTTGCTGTGAGTCGGCGTCCGTGAAAAAGGAGTGGGCCTGGCGATCCTTGCGCGCGAGTTGCTCCTTGATTTCAGGGGAGGCAGTGGCGCGCTCCTCGCTGCTAAGCGTTCGTCCGGATGCTGTTGCCTGTCGGATTTGTTGTTGAGGGTGAATCTCGCTCAGACGCTGTTGCAGCGTTGAGGCGCGGTTGCCGCTCGCCGCGTGGATGCCGGGCACGATGATTTCGCGCGGTGAGCCTTTGCCGGTTGCGCTGCCGTTACCCGTAGCGCGGCCGCCAGCAAGGCATCTTTGCCCAGATCCATCGTGGCTTTTATCCGCGGTAATGCCTGCGCGTTCGAAATTCCTGGTGCGGTCTTCGAGAAGCTTTTGACGGATAGCGTCGTGCTTTGCCTCTTCCGCCCTAGCGGTCTCGAAATGCGCCCGCGCCGCCTCGCGCGGATTGGAAGAAGCGGCGGCGTCTCCACCCGGTCTTGTGACCCGGCCCGTCCGCGAATGAAGCTTTATGGTGTCGAGCGCGGCTTTTTGTTGGGCGGCCATGCTCTGATGGGTGGAGAGCCTCGCGTCGATGCGATTGGCTTGCTTGTCGAGGCTTCGGGCGCGCCACTTTTCATGCACGCCGAGACGCTCGGCGATGTGTTGCCGCGTGAGCGCGGAGATTTCCTTGCGGTGCGCCGACCGGAGATTAAGCCGTTCTTTTTCCTGTTGCGTCCACAACGCCTTCCAGGCTGCGTCTTTCTCGGGACGGCATTGGTTGACCTGCCGGGTGGCTTCTTCTTCGTAGGATTTCTTTTGGGCGAGTTTCAGCGCGGCTGCCGCTTTTTGGCGTTCATCGAGGTTCTTGATGCCGCGCACCTCTTGCCACTTCTCGGCGTATTGTTCCTTGACCTTCTCATAGGCGGTTTTGCGCGCGGCGGCGTAGAGCTTCTTTGCCCATTTCTGATGCTCGATCTTCGCCGGGTTCTGCGCTTGCCGCAACGCATCGCGGTCGCGTTGCTGTTCCTTGTACATTTCACGGCGCGCCTGTCCTTGCGCCTCGCGCAGCATGCGCTTTTCGTGGTCCTCGCGTGTGGTGGCATGCGATTGGCGGCTTTGCGCGTCATTCGCTACGCCGGCTACTTGTTCGCGCTCCTTTTGCTTATTGGCCTCGATGATGTGGCTGTTATGCGCGGCGCGGCTGTCTTGGTCGAACATCGTGTAGGGGATGCTGCGCTCGCCGCGTGTCCGGTCATGGCTCTGGAACTCATAGCCCTTTTCATCGAGCGCCTGCGCCTTGGGTCCGATGTGAATTTGCGGGTCGCGGTCGATACCTTGCTCTTTCAGCGCGCGCGGGTCGTAGCGGACATCGATCCCGGCGCGCTCCATGAAATC
>JBKQIH010000290.1:0-5362 GCA_052148445.1 Rhodomicrobium sp. | reverse complement strand
CTCAGATACTCCAAGCAGGCGTCTTCTGTCGGAAACATGTCCATGAAATCGGTCATGTCGGCAGGATAACGCTTCATACCGAAAACCACTATATCTAGTAGGCACGGGAGTCAACTGCATAGCCCCGATTTGGAATGTAATATAGATTCTAGAGTTTGATTTTAATCCTCTTTGGGAAAAATGGCGAAGCGATCGTTACCCTTCATGGGCCGAGACCCGTTTCCGGGGCTCGGTCGCGCGGGCACCGCCCTGCGCGATAGAGCGTGGTGACGGCCGCAAGGCCGGCATCGCCCCAAAGGACCTTCAACCATCCAGTCAATTTGACTGTTAGCGTGCTGCCCGGTTTCCGAACCTCGATTTTCCGTCGAGCTTTATCGCGGCGGACCTGCGGTCACCCGTCAACAGTGCGCGCGATGGACCATCATTATGGGCGAGCAAAATTCCGGACAAAAACATCTTCGGGCATAAATCCGAGCTTGAATTCTGGCCTTTTCGCTTCTTCCCGCCAATAGAGCAGGACGACGATGGATTTCTCCTTGGTTTTGGGGTTGGTGATGGTCAGGTAATGCGGCGTTTCATGCAAAAACCCAAAGGCATAGGGTTTGGATTCGATGATGGGGCGAAGCGAAAGGCTTTGGGCTTGACTGGCGAGGGGCAACGGGCCTTCGCGGTAAGACTGATCGTCGCCAAAGGCGCGCGCCTCGAGACCCCGGACGGAAAAGGGCGCTCCTATCGCTGGCTTGTAGTTAAAAAACAGGGTGAATTGAACACGCGACAAGGGCGTGCCGGCTTCGATCCGGGTGATAGGACCAGGAAGGTGGATGAGGGCTCGGTCTTCGCCGTGAAATAGGCTGTCCATTTCATAGATCGTTTCTTCCGAGCCGGTGGCGTGGAGGCGGACGCGCTGGATGATGTCGCCTAGTCCTCCCCAGTTTAACGCTTCGTCGAGAACGCTTTTACCGGCGGAGAGAAAGAGATAGACGCCGGCGAGCATGGCGGCGCCGAAGACGACGGTTGGTGCTTGTTGCGGCAAAAGCCTTACGGTCCTGGCGGGATTGTGGACGGAATCGAAAGGGCCGGTTTCGTCGAGGGGAACCGGGTCGTCGCTGTTTGGCGGAAAATGACCTGTCATGAGGTTTTCGGGGCTTTCGGCTGTTAGGCTACGCCGGCGAAGTCCATCGATTGCGCCGCGAGCCGGCGCAGTTGCGCGGGTCTGCGTTCAAGAAAGTGGAGCGTTGCAAGGCGCACGCATTCCTGGGCGGCAATTTCGCGCCAGCTTCCGTCCATGATGACGGCGATGGGCGCTACAAGGCGGAAGGAGGCCCGGACTTGTATGCGCTGGCGGGAGACGATGGCAAGCCGTTCGGAGGGGATGGCGACTTTCTGGCCGGGCGTCACGGCGAATGCATCGAGCGCAGACCAGGGGGCAATCTGGACGGCGGGGCGAATGAGGCCGGACCAGATCAGGCGCGCTGTCAGAAAATTGATGAAAGCAGCCGTGCGCAGGTTCATGAACAGCTTGATGAAGCTGAGCGCCGCTCCGGCATAAACCCAGGGTTTGACGGCTTGGGTGATCAGGAGCAGCGGGTCCCTATCGAGGAAAAGGGCGGCGTAGAGGAGCGCTCCGATAGCGATGAGGATCGTCATGGATTGGAAAGCGGCGTTGTGGAGGAGCGTGGGGAGTTTGCCGTCGTAGCTCACGCTGACAAAAAGCGGCGGCTCGTCTTCCTGGTTTGATGGCCATACGAAACAGCCCCGCGGCGCCCAGCAGATTTGTGCATTGGCTTCGGTTTCGGCGGGGCGGTCGTATTCCCGCCAGAACAAAACCGGCAAGCCGTCGTGATCGTGAAGAATGCGCCAATTTCCCTTTTTGGGCCAGAGTGCGGAATTCCTATCGAGTCGCACCTCGAGGAAAGGCCGCCCCTGCCCTGGTTTGCGGATTTCGCGGGCGAGAAAGGGTCCTTTCCGCACCCAGCCATCTGCTGCGCCGGATTGGCGTGCCGGCCCGTCTTTGGATGGGGATGGTTCGTTTGCCATGGGCTTGCAATCCGTCCAGGGATAATCGGATCGGTGCATAGAGGGGAATTTGCTAACGGGCAACGCTTGTTTGGTTTTTAAGCGAAATATATTGAATGTGCGGGTGGTTGCGCGAAGGATGGCGGTTGCAAAGTTGCCGGTGTGAGCGCCGAAGCGGTTTGGCAGGGGGAGAAGGCTGTTTATGGTTCTTGCGCGGATGGCGAGCCGGTTTGGCGGACGCAGCGTAATGGGTATTGGTGCTTGCGCTTTGATGCTTGTTGTGGCGTGGGCTGCAGGTCAGGCGGCAGAGGCTAAGCCGCCTCAGGTTCTGGAGCCGTTGCCGGACAGGTACAAGATAAGGCCGGGCGATATGATCGGCACGGTGCTGCAGCGTTTCCGGAAGTGCGGCATCGCGTTGAAATATGAAGATTTGTGCACGAACGATACGTTCAAAGATGAGGCTTCTTTTTACGAATTCCGGTGTATCTTTGGTAATCCAGGTGTTGATATGCAGAGCACTTATGCGGTCGGAAAGGACTGGTCGCGGGAAGATCAGCTCGATATCGTGGCAGCGGATCTGTTCCAGAAGCTCGGCTGGAGCGGTTATGCGAAGATCAGAGAGGTGGCGGTGGCGCGTGGCGACGTGACTGGCTTTCCGGATCTTATCGAACGGCGCAAAGAAAATGTCGAGCTGGCTCGCAAGTGGGCGTTGAGAGTGGCGAAAGATGCCGGAAAGGTGAAGACGGAGGCGGAATTTTGGGCGGCCACGCGCCGCGGAGAAATCACCCCGGTCTATCCCACGGACCCCGACGAACGGAATGTGCTCGAAGTTATTCACTATAAGTTTCAAGGCGTAGAATATATTGAACTGCCGGCAGGGAAGTATCTTCACCTCGGATACAGACGGACGCCTGAGAAACCCTGTCCGGATTTGCAGCGCGATGATTGAAGAGGATGTTGCGGGAAGCTGGTTGGCCGACGGCGCTCGCGGATGAGCGGGAATATTGTTCTGGTCCCATCATGGACCGAAACCCACTGCAGCTGGGCTGATCGCGGCCTTTGGTTCCGCCGCTAGGGAGGGCGCTGTTGCAGCACCCATCCATCCTTTCTTGTAAGGAACACGGGCGTCCGGGGACCTGAGCTTCGTGCGAGCAGTCTTCTCTCCTTCAGCGCCAACTGTGCCTGCCGGAAGGCAAGCAGCCTGGCCCGCTTGGCAATGCGCATCTCCGCCCGGAATTCCCGGATCAGAACGCGGCGGTCTTCCGCGCGGGCGTATTTGCGGATGCTTGCGATTTTGTGTTTCGTCCGCTGAAACAGCTCGCCGAGCGCAGCGTACAGTTCGTCCTTGAGATCCTCGCCGGAGCACTCTTCGGCAGGGGCATGTTTGCGGCCCCCTGCCAATTCGTGTTTCGCCGGACCGAACAGCTCATCGCGAGCGGCAGGAAACTGCTTCTCGATATTCCCATTGCAGAACTGTCCGGCGCCACTCCCTGCCGGGTCTCCGCGTTGCCGCTGGCGGAGACCCTCTACCGTTCCCAGCCGCCGCCGGAATTTCGCCCTCGCCACGCGCCATGCGGCTGGCGCGTCCGGTTCCCTGAGCGCGCTTGCCTGATCTCGGCAACCCGCGGGTCTTTCGCCTCGTGCTCCTGGGCTTTCTGCGCCTGAGGAGCGGTCGGCGCGTGTTCCTCGGCCTTCTCGCGGCTGGACCTGGATTGGACAGGGGAAGGCGTTCCTTCGCGCTGGGCTTCAGCGGCGAGCGTGTTGCGCTCGAACCGTGACGTGGCGGCGCGCTGTTCGCTGACCATGCCGCCATGTCCGCGATCCCTGGCTGCCAGACGCTGCTCTTTCCCCTGGCGGGTCCGTTCGTCGCGCCGCTGCTTGTCTTTTTCCTTGCCGGCCTCGATTGCCGCGGACGCGATGCGGTCCTCCCAGGCCCTTGCCGCGGCGTCGCGGTCGAAAATGCCGTTTTCGCCGAGGTTAAGATTACGCTGTACGTTTCGCGCCTCCGCCACGCCTGGCAGGCTGGAGCGATCAACATCGGCGAACCGGGCTCGAACTTCGGCGGTTTTGACGCCCTCAAGGCGCCGGGCAAGACTGTGGGCATCGCCGGCATGATCGAGGATCACGAAATCCCGCCGGTCGCCTTTGGCGACTTTGTAGCCGCGCTCTTCGACGGCAGCGATGAACGCCTTGCCGCTATCCGTGGCGTGCCAGAGTTGGGTCAACTCTGCGGTTACAGCTTTCGGATCGATCCCGGATTCCCGGCCCCGGTTGAGTTCCCAAAGCGGAATGGGGCGGCTGTCGCCGTAATCGCGGACCGGCTTGGTGCGAGACAACCCGAATTCTTGTTCGAGCTGATTGGAGGTGCGGCGCATGGTGTAGTAATTGCCGCCGATATCGGCCACGCGAAGCCTGTCCTGGTCGACACGGTTCCACACGATGTGGTAGTGCTGGCGGCCTTCCTTGACATGTTCGATGACGGCGCGCTGGTGGCCTTCGAGGCCGAGATTGCGCTCGAGCGTATCGACCGCGTGCCGCCATTGCTCCGGGGTGAGTTTTTCATCGGCGCGCGGATTGATGTGGGCTTGGTAGAGGAAGTTCCTATGACACCGGCTGCCGCCGGCCACGTCTTTCATTTCCCAAAGCGCGGCTTCCAGGTCTTGGCTGAGGGTGCCGCGAACCTCGCGGACCTCGGCCTTCTCGTTGGTCTTGTCGTTGAGCAAATGCTTCGACCAAAACTTGACGCTCTGGGCTGCGCCTCCCTTGATGATCAATCCTTTTCTCCCAGGAACGGCCGTATGGCGGCCCTGAATTCCGCGGCTTCGCGAAGCGCGGCATCGAGATCCCGCATGCTCGCGATGTTCATGTTGGCAGCGCGCGCGATTTGGTTGAGGTTGGAGCCGATTTTGCCGAGCTGGCCGATGAGCCGGGCCATCAGCTCGCGGTCGATGGAGGGCCGTGCGACGCTGCGGGGCAGCGAGCGTCCGATCAGGCGCGCCCGCGCATAGGAGGAAATGGTCAGCCCTGCCCGCGACGCAGCTTCGTCGAGAAGCGTGCGCTCTTCGGGCGTGAACCGGATTTGCACGATGACCGTGCGTTGCCGGGTTTCGCTGCCGCTGCGGCGGCGTAATGGGCGCCCGTTCGCATCGGTGAGCGGGCTGTCCTGAACCGTGCTCATATCGAGATTCCGCGTTTAAAAAGAGTACCGGATAAGTGCGGTTCAGGGGTAATTAGGACTGATTAAGTCAACGTCAATATTCGATTCGCGATGTAATGCAGTAGTATTCATCCTGGATATTATTTCAGGATATCTCAGGGCATCTCATGCGCTGTCAGGCGCTCGCGC
>JBKQIH010000289.1:0-2900 GCA_052148445.1 Rhodomicrobium sp. | reverse complement strand
GCGAACGCAGACACCGCGATGCCGCCGGCGAGGAAGCGTAAGCCGTATTCAAGCACCGTGTCCCCTGTGGAACCTCTGATCGTCAGTCCGTAGCATTAGTATGCCCGTCTGGAACTATGTGACCGCTAACGGTTATCCCTGTGGCTCAGTTCAGCGATTTCTGCGCTGCGCCGCAATATCCCGGGAGCTTCGCTGTGCCGAACTTCATCAACTTGCCGCCCTTTACAGAAGACGGCGACGTACATGTTGTCGTAGAAACGCCGCGCGGGAGCCGAGCCAAGTTTGCATACGACCCTAAACTGGAGACGTTCGTCCTCTCAAAATCGCTCCTGACGGGATTGACCTATCCCCATGACTGGGGGTTCGTGCCATCGACGAAAGCCGATGACGGTGATCCGCTCGACATCATGGTGATCCATGACGCGCCAACTTTCCCAGGCATCGTCCTTGCCTGCCGCATTATCGGAATTCTCCAGATCCAGCAGAAGAGCAAAGGGAAGGCCGAGCGAAATGACCGTCTGTTCGCGGTCCCGCGGCGGTCGCATGCGGAGCAGGGTCTGCGCGATATCCGGGACGTCTCAAAGCCGATCCGGCTAGAGCTTGAGAAGTTCTTCATCGCAACTGACGAACTTGAGGATAAAAAATTGGAAATCCTCGGGTGGAAAGGCCCAAAGATCGCAATGAAGGCGATCAGGGATAGCGCCAAGTCTTCGTCGAAGGACGGCGAATAACTTTCGAGCATCAGCGCTCGATAATCGGGCGGGTGGAGGACCGGCAGAACAATCTTGGCGCCGCGTGGCGCAAGAAGCTAATCCGGCATTTCGCTACATATTTTTGTAATGCCTTGCGCCATCTCTAGGTGGTGCTGCAGGTTGGAGGCGTCTGGTTAGCCCATTCCTAGAGCTTTGTATTGTCCCCGCCCGTGCCGTAGCGCTCGAACAATGAGACGGCACTTTTATGCTCGTCGTCCATTAGGGCGGGAAAGCCCGTGCCGTCGAGGGCTTTATTCGAATAGATCGCGACGGTTCTTCGCCCCGAATTTTTGCGCCATCTGCCGGCGGGCCGATCGGCCTAAAGTTTTTCTGCTAGCCAAATGCTTAGGCCCATTCTCGGTTCGCTGTTCCCTATTTGGCATCGGAAGCTATTCCACGCTGGCCGGCATTTTCGCCACTGACATCAACGGTTGCGCGACTTGGTCGAGCAGTTGGCCGGCGTTTTGTTCTTCGCCCAACGAGGTCGTAAGAAGCTGGACGAGGAGCGGCTGGCGAAGCTGAAGAGCGAGATTGCGTGCGGTGGTGTAGGCCGCAATCTCGTAATGCTCCACCCGCTGCGCGGCCCCGATCAGGGCGAGATCGGCGGGTGCGTTTTCCTTCGCTTTTCCCTCACTGATGACGTCGTCCCCCTCTTCCACGAGACCTGCCATACCCTTGCAGGGCTTTGCGCGGATGGGAGCGCCTAGAATTTTAAGCCCCTCGTTCAGCCGTTCGACTTGGACCTCGGTCTCCTGGAGATGGGTCCCAAATAGACCTTGAAGCTGGGCTGAACGCGCCGCCTTAGCCATTTTCGGCAGCGCCTTTAGCAGCTGCTTTTCGGCATGCAGGATGTCGCGGAGCTGATCGACTAGGAGTTCCTGGATCGGCTCCGAAGCCTGCGGATCCGAACTTTCCGCATGAATGCCGGGGGACTCGACGTCATCGCCGCCGTTAAAGTCCTGGAACGCGGGCGACTCGACGAATTCCCAAGGTTCACCCTCATTCCACGGCCCACGGGCGTCGACCTCGCCATGATCGCCCTCGCCCGTCGAGTCATTGAAAAACTGGTCGACCAGCTGTGGCGTCGGAGCAATCTTTCCGATGCTCAACGGCGGCTTGCCCATACTTTCCAGGGCGAGACTGAATGCTCGCATATGGGTGATCTCCCGCGTCATCAGAAACTGCAATGCATCCTTGGTACCTGCATCGCGGCAGAAGTTGATCAGACGCTCATAAACGATCTTTGCACGCGCTTCGGCGGCGATGTTGCTGCGCAAATCAACATCTAGCTCGCCCGTGATTTTTAGGTAGTCGGCGGTCCAGGCATTTCCCATGGAGTTGAAAAGACCGACGCCGCCGCCTCCGGCAATGGCTATGAGCGGATCGACCTCGGCCTCTTCGCACACGGATTTGAGCGGCTTGAGATGCATGCGGGCGAGCGTGCCGACGATCTCAAGATGGCTGAGCTCTTCGGTGCCGATATCCATCAACAAGTCTTTGCGGCCAGGATCGTCGCAGTTGAGTCCTTGGACGGAATATTGCATCGCCGCGGCGAGTTCGCCGTTCGCTCCTCCGAATTGTTCCAGAAGCATATTGCCAAAACGCGGATCGGGCTCGTCAACGCGGACTGTGTACATAAGTTTCTTGACATGATGATACATTGGACACCTGCTGCTGGCGGGAGAGCGCCACGGCGACTCGAGCCCGGCGACTAAAGAGTAAGCGCGCGCGTCGAGCTATGTTCCAAAAATGCCGAAGAAAAAGCTGTTCCCACGGCATCGAACGTCTTTGCATAGCCCTCGCAGCCTGTAATTTCATGCGGCCACACTTACGTGTGGGCTGAAGTGCTGTGGAAAAGATCCGAAGCAGATTTTACCGCGCGAGCACGTGATGCAAGAGAGCCCATACGTGGCCGCTGTCGCCGCAGCAAAGAAGCATGCCTTTAACAAAGAGGAAATGAACGGCATTTGGCTGATCGCCGGGCGCGGAATAAAAGGCGATGCGCATTGCGGCACCACTGTCCAGCACCTCTACGACAAGGCCAAAGACGCTTCCCGCCCGAATTTGCGGCAAGTCCACGTTATCGAAGCGGAATTGATCGACTATCTTCAAACGCTCGGCTTTGACGTAAAGGTGGGCGACCTGGGC
>JBKQIH010000288.1:0-6556 GCA_052148445.1 Rhodomicrobium sp. | reverse complement strand
CGCAACCCTGAAGCTGTTTACGGACGCCGATCATTCCTTCCATGTGCCGGTCCGCAGCGGCCGGACCGATCTGCAAGTGATGGGCGAGTTGCTAGATGCGCTCGCCGCATGGACCGGGAGCGTGGCGAAGTAAGATTGACTGTACGGTTTGCTTCCATGCGCCTCCTGCGGACTGGGCCGTATGCAGCGCCGGGGTAGCAACAGGCCTCAGAGCGCGAAACGCATCGGCGGGTGGGACGGCTCGGCTTCACACCCGGCTTGGAGATTGGCTTAACCCCTTGAAATGTATGGTGCCCAGGGCCGGAATCGAACCAGCGACACGCGGATTTTCAGTCCGCTGCTCTACCGACTGAGCTACCTGGGCATATCGATACGGGCGCGTTCGCGCCGCCGAAGCCGGACTTATAAGGGTTTTGGTGCGTCCTGTCGAGCGCGGATGTGCGAAATTTGGCGCCCGCCGCTTGATCGTCGCGTGCAGACCTGAGAAGAATAGGCATGCGCATGCCGCTCTTTTTCCGGACGGGACCGAGGCCGGCGGAGTGTTTTGCGCAACGCGTTGAAAAGCAAAGAAAAACCGGAGCTACCGCATGCTTAAAGTGCGCATCATCCCCTGTCTCGACGTGAAGGACGGCCGCGTGGTCAAGGGCATCAACTTCGTCGATTTGCGCGATGCGGGCGATCCCGTCGAGGCCGCCGCCGCTTATGACGAGGCCGGCGCGGACGAGCTTTGCTTCCTCGACATCACGGCGAGCCACGAAAAGCGCGGTATCATCCTCGACGTGGTCAGCCAGACCGCCGAGCGCTGCTTTATGCCGCTGACCGTCGGCGGTGGCGTGCGCACGCTCGACGATGTGCGCGTGCTCTTGCGCGCCGGCGCTGACAAGGTCTCGATCAACACCGCCGCCGTCTTGGACCGCGCCTTCGTCGCCCGCGCGGCCGAGAAATTCGGCAATCAATGCATCGTCGTCGCCATCGACGCCAAGCGAGTGAGCGCGCCGGACGAGCCCGCGCCGGCGTACGAAATCTTTACCCATGGCGGCCGCAACCGCACCGGCATCGACGCCGTTGCGTTTGCCCGCGAGGTGGTCTCGCTCGGCGCCGGCGAAATCCTCCTCACCTCGATGGACCGCGACGGAACACGGGCCGGCTTCGACATCCCGCTCACCCGCGCCATCTCGGACGCCGTCACCGTGCCCGTGATCGCCTCCGGCGGTGTCGGCACGCTCGATCACCTCGTCGAAGGCATCCGCGACGGCGGCGCCAGCGCTGTTCTCGCCGCCTCCATCTTCCATTTCGGCGACCACACCATCGGCGAGGCGAAGCGTCACATGGCGGCGGCGGGTCTAGCGGTTAGGCTCGATTGAGGCCTCTTCCGTTAAGACGCCACATTAGGACAGAGCGCCTTGCTAAAGGCTTAATCGCGCTAACGCTCTGATATACTGGCACAATGCCACAGGCTGCAAAGCCTCGGCGAGACCCGTATGCGGGCCTTTTATAGTTAATTCGGGACCTGGATTTATATTTAACGGACTTTTTGAATGCAGGATTCATAGGCAAAATCGCCGGAAATCACGCATTTTGCGGCGGGAGAAAAATCCAAACCGTCTTCGCTTACCATCTTGCGATTTACCATGCGGGCCGCCTAGCGCCCATCGATAATGCAACGGTAGGGAAGACGGAAGACCGGCTGTAACCCGGACGTCAGGCGTGGACGCTCGCCATGCCGCGTCCGTGCCAATGGCCCTCGCGCTGAGCGCAAACTGGTTTGCGCTACCATCCACGCGCGTCACAGATTTTTACCAAGACTCTCCTGGATTATAGCCACGCTAAGGATTATTCATAAGTGAGAACAGAGTTTAGCGTAGGGGCCGGCCATGAGTTTTTGTAATAAGTTCGCTGCTTTTACGGCATGTCTGGCGCTCATTGCCACGCCGCTGGCTAACGCGGCAGCAGAGCCCAGCCCCAAGAATCATCACCGCCATTATAGCAAGAAGCCGGCCGGCTGCCCCGTGCACCGCACTGCCGAAGGCGAGATCGTGGACTGCCACGGCTGGCGGTATCACGCGAACAGCGGGTGGGATAGTTCGTGCTTCAACCTCGATTATATGCCCTCCATGTACGCCTGCAGCGCAAGGGGCAGGCGCTAACCGGTTCTGCCGGAAGCGGTTTAGCGCCCCGATTGCAAAGGCCTCCTCACCCGGCCCGAATCCGCTCGCGGACTCGGGCCCTCTGGGTTGCAAGCTGGCCAAGGCGAGCTTGCAGGGAGAGGGCTGGGGTGAAGGCCAAGCCCCGCATGATGCGGGTTGGTACATGCCCCGCGGTTGCCAGGCGAGTTTGCCGCAGGGGAGTGAGGCAAGCGGCACTTTATTCCTATTTCAAAAGCACTTGCCCTCAATCTACACTCGGAGCGACTGTACCCCTTCCCGGGTTTATCCCTATGCTGCATAGCTTGAAATCTCGATACGGAATGGTGGTTGCGCCGCACCACCTTGCTGCCCAGTCCGGGCTTGCCATTTTGCGCGAGGGCGGCAACGCCATCGAGGCGATGGTCGCCGCCGCGGCCACGATTGCGGTCACCTATCCGCATATGAATAGCATCGGCGGCGACGGCTTTTGGCTGATCGCGGAGCTGGGCCGGGCGCCGGTGGGGATCGAAGCATGCGGAGGGGCGGCGACGGTGGCCACGCCAAAGTTCTATGCTGCGCATGGCTGTAACGAAATCCCGCCGCGCGGGCCGCTCGCTGCGCTAACGGTGGCGGGCACCGTGTCCGGCTGGGCGAAGGCGCTGGAGGTGGCCGCGCGCTGGGGCGGCAAGCCGCTGCCGCGCTCCCGGCTGCTCTCCGATGCGATCATCTACGCCGAGGAGGGCGTTCCAGTCACCGACAGTTTCTGCGAGACCGTTGCGGAAAAGCGCGCCGGGCTTGAGGGAGTACCGGGTTTCAAAGCGCTGTTCCTCGACAATGGTGCCGGGCAAAGCGGTGCAACGCTAAAAAACCCGGCGCTCGCCGGTACATTCCGCCAGCTTGCCTCGGCCGGCTTCATGGACTTTTATCGCGGCGATATCGCGCGCAGCATGGCCGCCGAGCTCGACGCTCTCGGCAGCCCCCTGCGGCTCAGCGATCTTGCAAGCCAGGACGCGAAGATTGTCGAGCCGCTCTCGGTCCGGCTCGCGGCCGGCGAGGTGTTCAACCTGCCGCCGCCGACGCAAGGCATCGCCTCGCTCCTGATCCTCGCGCTGTACGATCGCATGGTGGCCGCTGCGCCGGACGGCTTCGACCATGTTCATCGCCTGGTGGAAGCGACGAAGGCTGCTTTCCGCGTCCGGGACACCGCCGCCACCGATCCGCGCTATGCGCGGCTCCCGGCCGCCTTTTATCTCAAGGAGGCATCCATAGCGGATTTAGAGAGGAGCATCGATCCGGCACGCGCGCAGGTCTGGCCCGATGTCAAGGCTGATGCCGGCGATACCGTCTGGATGGGCGCAATCGATGCGGAGGGCCGCGCGGTGAGCTTCATCCAAAGCACCTACTGGGAGTTCGGCTCCGGGCTTGTGCTCGCGCAAACTGGCGTGAATTGGCAGAATCGCGGGGTAAGCTTCTCGCTCGATCCCAGCGCCCCGAACGCGCTCGTGCCTTGGCGCAAGCCGTTCCACACGCTGAACCCGGCGCTCGCGCGGCTTCGCGATGGGCGCGTCATGGTTTACGGCACCATGGGCGGCGAGGGCCAGCCGCAGACGCAAGCGGCGGTGTTCACCCGCTACATCCATCATGGCTGCGGCCTGCAAGCCGCGATCGCCGCGCCGCGCTGGCTCTTGGGCCGGAGCTGGGGCAGCCCTTCGGCAACGCTGAAACTGGAGGCGCGTGTACCTGGGCACCTGTTCGAGGCCTTGCGCGCGGCCGGGCACGACGCCGAGCTAGTGCCGGAGTTCTCCTCGATTATGGGCCACGCCGGCGCGCTCGTGCTGCACCCGGATGGCGTCATCGAAGGGGCCTTCGACCCGCGCTCCGACGGTGCGGTTGCGGCGGCCTGACAAGGCTTTCTCGAGATATGCCGTCCGCCGGACGC
Organism: Rhodomicrobium sp.; assembly: GCA_052148445.1. GTDB lineage: Bacteria > Pseudomonadota > Alphaproteobacteria > Rhizobiales > Rhodomicrobiaceae > Rhodomicrobium. Next base: position 2,491 of record JBKQIH010000288.1, on the reverse strand, counting down.
TAAGCATATACTTGAGCGCAATTGCGCCAAATTCCAAATAAGCCTGCGGGAAATGGAACGGAGGTCTAGCTTTCCGCAAGCTCCGGCGCTAAATATAAAACTTAGGTAAGACGATTCTGCGACGGCTTTGGGAGCGCGCCATGATCGATCGCCGCACGATGTTGATTGGATCGGCCGCATTGGGGTTCGCGGTCCCGCGCGCATCGGCTATGCCGGAACACCGCATGTCCTTCGGGCCCGAAGCAGCCTTCTCCTTCGATTTGCTGACCGGCTGGGCCAAGGAGGCGAGCCAGCGCCCCTTAAAGAAGCCCGCGATCCGCGATTTCGCATTGCTGGAGCGGCTGGATTTCGACGCCTATCAACAGATCCGGTTCCGCCCCGATTTGGCGATTTGGGCTCATGGCGGTGGCCCATACCCGGTGGAGCTGTTTCACCTCGGACGGTATTTCAAAGAGCCGGTCCGCATTTTCGTGGCCTCCGGGGAAGGTACCGCGCGGGAGGTGCTGTACAGTCCCGATCTTTTCAATTACGGCAAGAGCGGCTTTGCCGAAGCGCTGCCGCCTGACGCCGGCTTCGCCGGCTTTCGCGTGCTGGCCGCGTTCGGAGAGCCGGATTGGCTAGCCTTTCTTGGCGCATCCTATTTCCGCTCGCCCGCCGAGACGGGACAATACGGGCTTTCGTCGCGGGGGCTCGCGATCGATGTCGCGATGCCAACCCCTGAGGAGTTTCCGCGCTTCACGAGTTTCTGGCTTGAGCCTATGGCCGGAAAACGCGGCATCGTGGTCAATGCCCTGCTCGATTCGCCGCGCATCGCTGGCGCATTCCGCATCGAGACCGTGCGCGAAACCGGAACGCTGATGGACGTTCAAGCCCGGCTGTTTCCGCGCGCGGATATCGGACGCGTGGGCATCGCGCCGCTCACCAGCATGTTCTGGTACGCCAAGCACAATCGCAAGGTGGCCGCCGATTGGCGTCCAGAGATCCACGATAGCGACGGGCTCAGCATTTGGACGGGCTCGGGCGAGCGGATCTGGCGCCCGATCAACGATCCTTCGGCGGTGCAGACGAGCACATTCTTCGACGTTGCCCCGAAGGGGTTCGGCCTCCTTCAGCGCGAGCGCCGCTTCAGCGAATACGAGGACGACGGCGCCTTTTACGATAAGCGGCCGAGCCTATGGGTTGAGCCCGTTGGCGATTGGGGCGAAGGCGCCGTGCAACTCGTGGAGATCCCAACGGAGGACGAAATCCACGACAATATCGTCGCCTATTGGGTTCCAAAGCAGCCGTTCCGCGCCGGCAGCCAACGCGAGATGCGCTACAAGCTGCATTGGCGCCTTGACGAGCCCTATCCGCCGGCGCTCGCGCGCGCGATTGCCACACGGCTTGGCGCTGGCGGCATACCTGGGCAGCCGCGCCCGAAGGGGACGGTCAAATTCGCGGTCGATTTCCGCGGCGGCAAGCTTGGCCAATACTCGCTGCGCGGCGAGATCGATCTCGCAGTGAGCGCGCCCTCGGGCACCATCGAGCGGCAGGCGGTCTACCCGGTAGTCGGCACTGACAAATGGCGCGCGATGTTCGACTTCACTCCGGTCTCGGAGAACCCCGTCGACATACGGCTTTACCTGTACAAGGGCGGCGAGGCGCTGAGCGAGACCTGGCTGTTCCAGCACCTGCCTTCGCTTTCGCTGATCTGAGCCGTCATTTCGAGCGTAGCGAAGCAATCCAGAGATAAGCCACTGATGTTGTTTCTCGCAAGCTCGCCTTGGCGAGTTTATGACTCAGCCTGCCCGCATTCGCGAGCGGAGGGCGGGGATCGCCACGGCGGCCTTTCCGCCTCGCTACGACGGAGGCGGAAGTATTCAACCGGATTTCGTATTACATCGGCTCGGGCCCGCGGGCGATGGCAGCGGCGCCGGTGCGGGCGACCTCTACAAGGCCGAGTGGCTTCATCAAGCCGATGAAGTTTTCGATTTTCGAGGTGCGGCCGGTAATTTCGAAGATGAAATGCTCGGTCGTGGCGTCAACCACCTGCGCCCGGAACGCTTCGGCGAGTCTGAGGCTCTCGACGCGCTTTTCGCCTTTTCCCGCCACCTTCACCAGAGCAAGCTCCCGCTCGATGGGGTCGCCCTTGATCGTCAGATCCGTGACGGCGTGCACCGGCACGAGGCGGCCGAGCTGGCTCTTGATCTGCTCGATGATGGCGGGCGAGCCGTGCGTCACGATGGTGATGCGCGACTCGTTCGCCTCGTGGCTGACCTCGGTGACGGTCAGGCTATCGATGTTGTATCCGCGGCCGGAGAAAAGCCCGATCACGCGCGCCAGAACGCCCGGCTCGTTCTCCACGAGCACCGCGATCGCGCGCCGCTCGTCCCGCTCCTGTGGTGGCTGTTCATACGGCATTGGCGGTCCCCATTCCATCTTGCTCATCGTCCGGCCTCCTAAACCATGATTTTGCCGGCATCGGAAACCTGGAAACCGATATCGTTGCCCG
>JBKQIH010000287.1:0-3567 GCA_052148445.1 Rhodomicrobium sp. | reverse complement strand
GCGAACGCTATCCAGGCGCTCGATCTCGTCGGACGCAAGCTGCCGCAGGAGGGCGGCCGCGCGGTCAGGGCCTTCTTCGCAACGCTTGAAGCCGACATCGAGGAGGCGATAACGGACCCGGCGCCAGGCGATATCGCGGGGCCGCTTGCGGATGCGGTTGGCAAGCTGCAGCAGGCCACAGGCTGGCTCGCCCAAAACGGTTTTGCCAATGCGGACGAAGCTGGCGGAGCGGCGACCGATTATTTACGGATTTTCGCGCTCGTCAGCCTCGGCTGGATGTGGCTGAAGCTCTCGCGCGCGGCGCATCGGAAAATGAGCTCCGGCGATGGCATGGAGCAGTATTACGACGCCAAGATCAAGACGGCGCGCTTCTTCGCGGAAAAGATGCTGCCCGAGGTTGGCAGCCGCCTCCAAAGCCTCGCAGCTGGCAGCAAGACGATGATGGAAATGGCGGTGGAGCAGTTTTGAGCTGCTTGGAGGCTTCGCCTGTAAATGGGGGCGGCGGTCACGGCTGCTTCAGCCGCACCCGGATTAGGGCCGCCGCGATCCTACTCATCACACCGCAGCCTGGGCACATTCAGCGATCGTAGATCGTTCGGCGTGCTTTAACAGCCTGCGCCGGCGCTTGCCGGCGTTGATGCCGGCGTTCAACAATGAAACACAAAAAATAGCATGGGACGGAACACAAGGAGAGACATTCATGCAGGCTCAGGCAACAAGCGCAACGCCAATCCCGGGTCACAAGCCGTTCTTCAGAAGCCTTTACTTCCAAGTGCTGATGGCCATTGCGGCCGGCGCCTTGCTGGGGCACTTCTATCCGCAAGCCGGCGAGCAGATGAAGCCCTTGGGAGATACCTTCATCAAGGCAATCAAAATGTTGATCGCGCCGATTATCTTTTGCACGGTGGTGCACGGCATTGCCAGCATGCAGGACATGAAAAAGGTCGGCCGAATCGGCCTCATGGCCCTCGTTTATTTTGAAGTGCTTACGACGATTGCCCTGATCGTCGGCCTGGTGGTGGTCAATACTCTGCGGCCAGGGGCCGGTATGAACGTCGATCCCTCGACCCTCGATACCACGGCCATTCAGAGCTATGTCGCCAAATCCAAGGAGCATAGCACGCTGCAATTCCTGACGGACATCATCCCCAACACCGTCGTTGGCGCCTTCGCGCAAGGGGAGATCCTGCAGGTGCTGTTCTTCGCTGTACTATTCGCCTTCGGGCTTCAAGGTTTGGGCGCGCGCGGACAGGCGCTGCTTGGCGTCATCGACCAGGCATCTCACGCCCTTTTTGGCGTGGTCGGCATCATCATGAAGGCCGCCCCGCTGGGGGCCTTCGGCGCCATGGCCTTCACCATCGGCAAGTTCGGAGTGGCGACGTTGCTGTCGCTCGCCAAGTTAATGGCCGCCTTTTACGCAACATGCGTCATCTTCATCGTCCTCGTGCTCGGCTTTTTCGCCTATTTGGCTGGTTTCAACATCTTCAAGTTCATCCGCTACATCAAGGAGGAGCTCTTGATCGTGCTCGGCACATCGTCCTCGGAGTCTGTGCTGCCGCGCATGATCGCTAAGATGGAGAACCTTGGCTGCGAAAAGTCTGTGGTCGGCCTCGTCATCCCAACCGGCTATTCGTTCAATCTCGACGGCACCTGCATCTACTTGACGATGGCGGCGCTATTCCTCGGCCAGGCTACCAACACCAGCCTCAGCCTTGTTGACCAGCTCAGCATCGTCGGCGTCTTGCTGTTGACAGCCAAGGGCGCCGCCGGTGTCACAGGGTCCGGCTTCATCGTGCTGGCGGCGACGCTCTCGTCCGCGGGCCACATTCCGGTCGCCAGCATTGCGCTGATCCTCGGCGTGGATCGCTTCATGTCTGAGGCGCGCGCGCTCACTAATCTTATCGGGAACGGCGTCGCGACCGTAGTGGTTTCCAAATGGGAGGGCGAACTCGACGTGAACCGCATGCGCCAGCAGCTCGACAACGAGTCGGATGCGGATGCCGATGAGCCAGAGCGGGTGCTCGACGTCATCAGCCCTCCCGAGCCCGTGGTCCGCTAGAACCTATACCCTTTGACGGAAGCAAAAAGCGTATGGAATACACGCATGAGGCCGCTTACAGAGGAGAGCGGAAGCTTTCCTCCTGTTCCCAGCAAGGCTGAAACTGGCGCAAGCCTCCTCATGGTTCGAGACTCCCTTCGGCCTCCTCGCTATCTGGCAGGCGGCCGGACCCGGCGCATTTTTTGTAAGGCAGCGCCTCGCTCATAGCCTCCTGTTCCCGCTCGATCGCCCGGCGCTCATGCTGCAGATAGCTCGCGACCGCGGCGCCAAGGCCGGGATCGGCAAAGTAATGCAGGCTGTAGGTTGTCTCCGGCGAATAGCCGCGCGCGAGCTTATGTTCGCCTTGGGCGCCCGCTTCCACATGCGCGATTTTGTTGGCGATGGCGTACTCGATGGCCTGATAGTAGCACGCCTCGAAGTGAAGGAAGTTGTGCGCCTCGAGACAGCCCCAATAGCGCCCATAGAGCGTGTCGCCGCCGATGAAATTGAGAGCGCCTGCCACATAAGCGCCGTCGCGCTTTCCCATCACAAGCAGAATGCGATCCGCCATGCGCTCGCCGATAAGGCTAAAAAAGGCGCGATTGAGGTAAGGCGTACCCCATTTACGGCTGCCGGTATCCATGTAAAAGGCGAAAAAGGCGTCCCAATGCGCCTCTTTGATATCGGAGCCGGTCAGCCATTCGAGGGCGACCCCCGAAGCTCGCGCCTGCTCACGCTCCTTGCGAACGGTCTTGCGCTTACGCGAGGCGAGCGCCGCGAGAAAGCCATCGAAGGTTTCGTAGCCTCGATTGTGCCAGTGATATTGGGTATCGGTGCGCTGAAGGAGCCCAAGCTCGCCTAGTTCCTCCCACTCTTCTTTCGCCGCGAAGGTTACATGCCAGGACGAAGCCTTGTATTGTCTTGCGGCTTCGACGGCTGCCGCGGCAAGCTGCGCGCGGGCCTCGCCTTCGGCAAATCCGGGCCGGACGAGAAAGCGCCGCCCCGTCACGGGGGTGAAGGGAACGGCGGTTTGCAGCTTCGGATAATAGCGCCCGCCGGCACGTTCATAGGCTTGGGCCCAAGAATGGTCGAAGACATATTCGCCGTAGGAATGGGATTTGAGATAGCAGGGCATCAGCGCGGCAAGCGCGCCCCCCGCTTCCCTCAAGGCGAGATGGCAGGGTAGCCACCCCTTTTTTGCCGAAGCCGAGCCGCTCTCCTCAAGCGACAAGAAGAAGGCGTGAGCCAAGAATGGGCTGTAGGGGCGGCCCGGCGGGTTCGAACATGCGTCCCACTCTCCGGCACCGATATCGCGCACCCCCTTGAGACTGCCGACACTCAAAGATGCGCCCTTAGCGTTCAAGTCTGGCTCCCAGCTGACACCACAGTGCCCATATGGGCCTGGATAGTCTTAACACCGTTTCCAAAAACGCTCCAGCGGGCGGCTTCCGGTGGCAGCTTATGATTAAGCACAGTGTGGCGTGTTCGCCGGCTCCTCTGGAAAACAAAGGCCGGTATTCCAATGTCAG
>JBKQIH010000286.1:0-11679 GCA_052148445.1 Rhodomicrobium sp. | reverse complement strand
GGGTTAGTCGACAACCCCGCCGATTGGGAGCAGGTAAGTTCATGCCGCTCGGCCGGCCGGCTCGCCTTGAAGCGCTGGCCGGCGCCTTGCGGTGCATCCGGGAGCTGGCGGCCAAGCGAGTCCGGGGCGGTAAGCTTGCGCCATTCATAAGCAAAGAGCAGCACCGATTGCGCAAGGTTCAGCGATGCGAACGCCGGATCGACTGGCGCCGTCATGATCGCGTCGGCGATGGCGAGATCGGAATTCTCCAATCCCGTCCGCTCCTTGCCGAACAAGATGCCGCAACGCCAGCCCTGCGCCCTTCGCTCGAAGATATCGAGCGCCGCGCTGTCCGGCGCGAGCACGGGCTTCGCCAAGAACCGGCTCCGCGCGGTCGTCGCGGCGACGTAATGCAAATCGGCGACGGCCGCGGCGAGCGTGCCGAATAGTGCTGCGCGATCCACAATATTTACCGCTAGCGCGGCCGAAGCGCGCGCGGCCTCGTTCGGCCAGCCGTCCCGGGGGGCGACAAGCCGCAAATCGCTCAGCCCGAAATTCGCCATCGCGCGCGCGGCCGCGCCGATGTTCTCGCCGAGCTGCGGTTCGACGAGAATAATCGCGGGCGCTACCAATACCGCCGGGGTTTTGTTTTCTTTCATGGCCCGTTAATCTCTCTTAAACACCACTTGGCGCGGCCGCCGCAGAGCGCTATGGTGCCGCCGCTGCGGCCGATGCGCGCAATCCCCTACCGTCATACGAAGGTTTCCATGAGCAAGATCAAAGTTGCAAATCCCGTCGTCGAACTCGATGGCGACGAAATGACCCGTATCATTTGGACGCTGATTAAAGACAAGCTTATCAAGCCTTATCTCGACGTCGATTTGCACTATTACGATTTAAGCATCGAGCATCGCGACGCCACCGATGACCGCGTCACCGTGGATGCGGCGCATGCTATCCAGAAATATGGCGTCGGCGTCAAATGCGCCACCATCACGCCCGACGAGGCACGCGTTGAGGAGTTCAAGCTCAAGAAAATGTGGAAATCGCCGAACGGCACCATCCGCAACATTCTTGGCGGCGTGATCTTCCGCGAACCCATCGTCTGCAAGAACATCCCACGCCTCGTGCCGGGCTGGACCAAGCCTGTCATCATCGGCCGCCATGCCTTCGGCGATCAATACCGCGCGACCGACTTCCGCATTCCAGGCAAGGGCAAGCTCACCATCACGTTCAAGCCTGCCGATGGCGGCGCGCCCATCGAGCACGAGGTTTTCGACTTCCCCGGCAGCGGCGTGACCATGGCGATGTACAATCTCGATGAGAGCATCCGCGATTTCGCCCGCGCCAGTATGAACTACGCGCTGCAGCGCCATTATCCGCTCTATCTCTCCACCAAGAACACCATTCTCAAAGCCTATGACGGCCGCTTTAAGGACCTGTTCCAGGAGGTGTTCGACGCCGAGTTCAAGGACAAGTACGCCTCAGCCGGCATCACTTACGAGCACCGGCTCATCGACGACATGGTGGCCGCATGCCTGAAATGGTCCGGCGGCTACGTCTGGGCCTGCAAAAACTACGATGGCGACGTGCAGTCCGACACGGTGGCGCAAGGCTTCGGCAGCCTCGGGCTGATGACAAGCGTGCTCTTGACGCCCGACGGCAGGACGGTAGAAGCCGAAGCCGCGCATGGCACAGTGACGCGCCATTACCGCGAGCACGAGAAGGGCAGGCCGACCTCGACGAATTCGACCGCCTCGATCTACGCCTGGACACGCGGGCTGAAGCATCGCGCCACGCTCGACAATAACGCCGCGCTCAACCGTTTCGCAGATACGCTGGAGGGCGTCGTGGTGGACACCATCGAAGCCGGCTTCATGACCAAGGACCTGGCGCTGCTCGTCGGCGACAAGCAGCCATGGCTTTCCACCGAGGGCTTCCTCGATAAGGTGGACGAGAACCTGCAGAAGGCGCTGGCTTAGAGTGCGTCCGGAATAAGTATGAGCGGTTTTTCCGGCAAGACGTAACGCAAGACAAAGACCTAGAGCCCGCTTTTGATTCCATCGAAAGCGGGCTCTAGGCCGGCGTGTCTCAATTGCGGCCGGTGAAAACAGGAATCTATGGATGCGAATTCTCCGGCCGCGCGACAGCCACGTACCACGGACTCATCCAAACAACTCGCTATGCGATCCAAGGCGCGGGAGTCGAAACGTGCCGTTTCCCTGCCTCGCATAGATCAGGAGCGGGTCTGGCTTGATGCGGCATACACGATAGCAACCCATTTGCCGCTCAGCGGATAATCGCGGTTGCTGTCTAGCAATGCTCGATCAGCCTCCGGCGGCATCGGTAACTTGAGCCGGAATTGCTTCGCTTCGCTCGCTGAGTCCGGATTGGAGCACGATGCGCTAGAATTCGTGCTTCGGCCGGGAGCCGCCGAGTGGCGCTCCCTCCCGCACCGGTTCTATCGAGACCGCAAGGCCCGTCGCATCGTCCGTTTCGATCAGCGCACCGCATAGGGTGGCGGGACCCATCGCGGGGCTGAAGCGGCTGGACGGAATGCGGGTTGTAAACCGGTGAACAGGCTCGCTTTTATCCATGCCGATGACGGAATCGTAGTCGCCGCACATGCCGGCATCCGTCATATAGGCGGTGCCGCCTGGAAGCACGCGCGCGTCGGCTGTCGGCACATGGGTATGCGTGCCGACGACCGCTGTAACACGGCCATCGAACGCGAAGCCGAGCGCTTGCTTTTCGGACGTCGCCTCCGCGTGAATGTCGATGAAGATCGCGTCCGCGCCCTTGCGCAAGGGGCAAGCGGCGATCTCGCGCTCGACGGCCTGGAACGGGTCGTCGAGCGGGTCCATGAAAATCCGGCCCAAGACATTGAGCACGAGCACATCGGCGCCATTCGCCGCCCGGAACAGCCCAGCGCCCGCTCCAGGCGTGCCGGCCGGGTAGTTCAGCGGCCGCAGCAGACGGCTTTGCCGGGCGATGAAGACGAGCGCCTCGCGCTGGTCCCAAACGTGGTTGCCCGTGGTGACGGCATCGGCACCGGCGTCGCGGAGGTCTTGAAAAATCTGCTCGGTGATGCCGAAACCGCCAGCCGAATTCTCGCCATTGACGATGACAAAATCGGCGGCGAAGCGTTCGCGCATGGTTGGGAGGCGTTCGCAGATCGCGTTCCGTCCTGGCCGCCCAAGCACATCGCCGAGAAACAAAAGCCGCATCTCACCCTCCGCAAGCGACGGCGCGCGCCGGCGTGAGGACGGTGTCCAAAGGCTCGTCCTGCGGCTCGCGCGGGACTTCGCGAACCTCCTGCTCATCGAAGGCCACGCCGATGGCGATGAGCAAGCCGTCCGCCCGCAACTTCCGTAAAGCCGCATCGTAATAGCCGGCGCCATAGCCAAGCCTGTTGCCGCGGCGGTCGAAGGCCAGCAGCGGCACGAGCAAGAGATTGGGGCGCAGTTCGGGGTTCGAATCGCCCGGCTCCGGAATGCCGAACTTGCCGCGATTGAGCGGCGAGCCTGGAACCCATTCCCTGAAAATGAGCGAAGGCCCGGGCTTAGTTGCAGGCAAGGCAATGCTGAGGCCTTTATCGTGCAGGGCTTGGAGGAGAGGCAGAGGGTCGAGTTCGCCGGGAAGGGGAAAATAGCCGCCAACGGCGGAGACATCCGGCATTGCTCCTATGAGCGATAGGCCTCGATTGGCAAGGGCAAGGCTCGCCGCAGCGCCGCTGGCCAGCCAAACGTTCCGGCGGAGCGCGGAAGCCTCAGCTCTAAGGCTCGCTTTCAGGCCGGCGGATGCTGAGGTCTGACAATCTATCGTTCTTGCCCGCACGAATTCCGGTTCGAAGTCAAAAAGCCGCGAAGGCCGTCGGGGCAGATCGATCCCCTGGGTCCCTGGCTAACAGGTGGGCGCCAAATAACCGGAACCACGGTTCCGGCAGGGTCAGCTCCCTTAAGGATCTTATAGGGCCCGGGTATTCATTGAGCCCCTAACGCACCCCGCAGCTAAACCGATATAACGGGTTTCGGCAAAATTGCTAGCCCCCCGGAACCCGTCTGCCGTCAAATATATTATAGGCTGATATATCGGTTCGGGCGCGACAGGCTTGGGCTCTGCGGGCGGGCAACGCTAACGAAGGTGCCACGATGGCAAGCTTCAATTATATAGCTGCAATCGGCCGTTTCATGATGGCCGCGATATTCCTGGCGAGCGGCTTCAATAAATTTCTCACGCCGGCCGCGACGCAAGCCTATATCGCCTCGGCAGGCCTGCCGGATCCCGTTGCGGTCTATTGGGCAACCACAGTGGTCGAGCTGACTGGTGGCGCGTTCCTGCTGCTCGGCGTTGCAACCCGCTTTGCCGCACTCGTTCTCGCGGGCTTCGCTCTCGCGGCCGCCTTGGTCTTCCACACCCATCTCACCGATCAAAACCAGTTCAATCACTTCATGAAGAACCTCGCCATGGCCGGCGGTTTACTTCAGGTCGTGGCGTTCGGTTCAGGCGGTTTTGCCATCACCCACAGGCGCCGCCGCTAGAGCGGTATCGCCATCGACATCGAAGGCGCGCTGTAAGTTTTTGTTTTCGCACCATCTTATCGCAAAACCGCTGACCAAACCGGGATCTAGCCCGGGCGCATGCTTTTGCGAGTCATGCTTTAGGTTTAGCGCGGCAAATACCCGTCATCGCGAGCGGACCCTGCCGTCGCGGCGTTCCATAACAGCATCGGTGACCCGGATTAGGCGTTATATCAAATCCGGTTTAATCCGTTCCGCGTCATCCCGTGCGCGCCGCGGTTCGCTGACATCGGACCCGGCGTTTGTAACGATCCCGGAAACTGCCGCTGGGCCTTTCGGGATGACCGGTGGGCGAAGCATTCAACCGGATCCGGTATTTCCGTTTGCGCGCGAATGCAGCGTTTCGATCTTTGCGCCGGACTCCATGGCCCTATTCAGGTCGCGTTGCAGGGCCTGCGCCCCTCCGTCGATGACCTGATAGGCGCGCGGGTCTCCCGCCGCCCGCTGCAAACGCTGAATCTCTTCGCGAGCATCCCACAGCTGGTCGGCCATCATGAGCGCTGCCATGAGAAACAGCCGCTCGTCCTGAACCAGTTTTGCGCCACCTCTGATCTGCTGCACATGCGCATCGATTTCTGCTGCCAGGTCGCGAACGCGCGCCTCTTCTCCGTCCCGGCACCCCATCCTAAAACTGCGCCCGTTCACAACAACTTTAATTTGGGCCATGGCCCAACCCTCCTCATTGCTCACATATGCCAACCTGCCCGATTTAGCCGCATCGGCCGCTGGCGCACGCATCCGGAAAGCATGGCCTAAACTGCCGCACATGCTTCCAGGATCTTATTATTAGCGGAGGGAGATGAAGGAAATGTAAAGCGAAGCAATGGGTTAACCATAACCGTTGTAACAGGGGCAAAAGTCCGGGCAACAGCTCTGCGCCATTGTGCATGCAACGGCGTTCTGGCGCCGGAAGCGGAACCGCAGCGTCGTTCCCGCGAAGGCGCGAACAAACACATGTAAGACCTGCGTATTCTGCCGCCATGGACGCGCGCCTGCGCGGGCATGACGCCTGTGCATCGGTAACATGCACCGGGTATTCGCCCGGACTTTTGCCCTCTTACTGTTCTTTGACGCACCCGCGCGTGCCGCCCGGCAACTGAGCGGCGGTTACCGCGCTCAGAGACCTTCGCTGAGAAGAGCGACCTGAATCGTGCCTGGCTTCATCTTATAAAAGATATGTCCGCCGATTTGGGTGATTTTGATCAGCTCATGCCGCCAATCCGGATGCACGTAAGTTGCATGGTAATGTGTGGCGTACCCAACTTCGTCGAGCCAGACTTCGCCCGCAATGACCTGCTTGGCCAGCTTCACCGCGGTCGCCCACTCCGGCTTCTCCTTTACGGCGTTCCGCTTGCCCGTGCAGGTGAAGGAGAACTGGCAGCCATGGCGATTACGTTCGCCTTGATAGACGACGCCGCAAATAGTTTTCGGATAGAAGGGGCTGCGGATGCGGTTCATGACAACTTGCGCGACGGCGATCTGGCCTTTTTGCGGCTCGTCGCGCGCCTCGAAATAGATCGCGGTCGCCATGCAGCGCAGCTCGCGCGCGCGAAATTCGTCTTCGGTGAGCCCGCCAAAGAGGGTCTGCGGCTGGTCCGGGGAGAGGCTTGCATTTTTGAGGAGCCCCGCCCACTCGCCGTTGGATTGCCTGACCGGGGCATCGGCAATCTCTGGAACCATGGGCTCGCTCCGGGGCGCGAATGCCGACAAGAAGAGCTCCGCACCCGCAAGGGCAGCGCTCTGTTCTGTCTCTGCGCCCAAATGCAGCGGATCGGTTTTCATGCGGCGTGCGATACTATCGAAGCCCGCATTTTTCATCGCATAAGCGAATTTGTCAGCGCGCGGGCCTTTTTGGCTGTCCGCGAAAAGGTACCTCGCATGGGCGGGTAGCGGCTCGGAAATGGCGGCATGCGTGGCGAAGCTGGGGGTCACGCTCGATATGCCAGGGGCGGTGAGCAGGGTCACTCTGTAATCGATGGCGCGCCTTACATCGGGATCGCGGTAGGCATAGCCCGAGAAAGCGAAAGTGGCAGCGAGGAAACCCCACATGGTCAGCTTAGCGGCGGAGCGGCGAGCTTTGAGGGTGACCGGGAGCCTGCGCGGCGGAATGACGGCGAGATCGGAATTTCGAACGACAACGGATCGCGGATGTTGCGCGACAAGAGCCCGGCTTTGCCCCTCATCCACGGTCATCGTACGGCCACTTCTCATCGACGCTCCTACACACCAGAGTCATAGCGCAAAACGGTTAACACAGCGTTTGGGCCGGCCGGCGTTTTGCTACCGATAGCTATGCCCTTTTTTAAGTCAAAATTTTGGATGCGCGGTGCTTTAACGCCTTAGGCGTCTTCGCCGCTGCGCGGCACGGCTGCAATCCCTTCGAGGGCGCGTCTGACAGAAGTAAACGGAGTGTTACCAAAAACCTGCAAAAGTCCTTGTTTTGCAAGCGCTAAACCCTTCCGGCCGAACTCGGCGGCGACCTCGGATTCCGCCCAGTCCCGAGCCTTTGCCGCGCGCGCTGCGGCAAGACGCCCCTCTTGCCGGAGCCAGGCCTCGTGACGGCCAAAGGCGGCGAAAAGCTGGCGAAGACTATCCCGGTCGTTCGCCGTGGAAATGGCAAGACATTCCGGCTCCCATTGGCCGGGGTCGCGGTGAGAGAGCCCCAAGGCTCCCTTCAGGTCGGCGAGCGCACGCGTGGCCGGCGTGCCCATGTCGGCCTTCGTCACAACGGCGATGTCGGGAATCTCGGCGATGCCCGCTTTCATGAATTGAAGCGAGTCTCCCGAGGCCGGCTGAATACAAAGCACAACCGTATCGGACACCGTGTCGATATCGGTTTCCGACTGCCCGACGCCCACACTCTCGACAATGACTCTATCGTAAAGCGCGCGGAGCAGCGCGGCAGCCGGAAAAGCGATATCTGCGAGCCCGCCAAGCCGCCCGCGCGCGGCCACGGAGCGGACGAAGACGCCGTTATCTTCTGGGTCTGTGCGCATGCGCACGCGGTCGCCGAGCAGTGCGCCGCCGCTCTTCCTCGACGAAGGATCGACGGCAACCACCGCCACGGTCCGTCCCGCCGCCCGCCATTCGGCGATGAGCGCGTTGATCAGCGTCGACTTGCCGGCACCGGGCGGCCCAGTGATGCCGATGACAAGGCCCTTCGGGTTTGCAAAGGCTTCATCGAGAAGCGCCGCGATGCCCGGATCTGCGAAGTGCCTCTCGGCATCCGAAAGCGCCGCCGCCACCTGAGCTTTGCCGGAGAGGTTCGCAAGCGTAAGTTTGGGTTTCGGCGTCATCGCCCTTTATCCCGTTTGACGGTGCTTGGCAAATTAGCGCAACGCGCGTTCAGCTGGAAGCTGCCGTCATCGCGAGGAGGCGTTGGCCGCCGTGGCGATCTATATAACGGCCGTGACGATTGCTCAGGATTGCTTCGCTTCGCTCGCAATGACGTGACCCCGATTTTACGCACGCCGCTTTAAGGCATCGATTACATGGAAGAGACTAACACATAGGCGCAGTTCGCTCGCTAAGGATAGGAAATCTCAGGCCTTTGCACGCTCGGCAACCAGCATGGATTGCAGGATCTGATCCGAGATATCTTTGACCGATCCGGGTGAGTGAGACAGAAAAAGCGTATTGGTCTTGTCGTTGTCACCGATAGATTTGAGCGTGTCGAAATATTGCGTCACGAGGACAAGCTGCATGACTTCGGACGTCGTCGCGTCGCCCACGGCTTGCTGAAACTGCTCGATTGAAGCTTGCAGGCCTTGGACGATGGCTTTCCTCTGGTTGGCAATGCCTTGTCCCTGCAGCGCTTTGCTTTCCGCTTCGGCTTCGGCCCGTTTAACGACCAGGATTTTTTCCGCTTCACCGCGAGCGTTGGCGGCAACCTGCTCGCGCTGCGCCGCGTTGATATCGTTCATGGCCGATTTGACTTTTGCATCCGGCACGATGTCGGTGACGAGCACGTTGACGATCTCATAGCCGAAACCGGCCATATCGGTGTCGAGTTCTTGCTTAACCGCCGCCGCGATCCCCGACTGGCTGGCAAAAACTTCATCGAGCGTCATGCCGGGAACGTGGCCGAGGATCACTTGCTCGACATAAGACTGTATTTGCGCCACAGGATTGGCGAGCTTGTAATAGGCATCGAAAACTTTTTCGGGCCGGACGCGATTTTGGACGGAAATGGGGATCGTCACAAATACGTTGTCCTTGGTCTTCGTTTCCATGGTCAGCGTAATCTGATTGACGCGAAGACTAACCCTGCCGGCGATGGTATCGATGAATGGCCATTTCCAATTCAAACCCGGCTCGGCGACGCGAAGAAATTTTCCAAAGCGCACGACGACAGCAACCTCCGCCGTACGGACCGTAAAAACACTCGCGAGGATTAACAGTGCTGCTATGGCTAGCAGAATAATCGGCAAGGGAAAGTTCATTAACAGCACTCCTACGTTTCAATCCGGCAGTCCCATGCAACGTTGCACAAGCGCACCGTAGCGCGCTTGCTTGGAGTGGCTGCAGCTTGAGGGCGGACAGCCGCCCGTTATACCGAGGACGAGCCGCTCGCGCCGCCCTTCGCCCGCACCGCAGCTTGCGCTGCCGCCAGGCGGGCAACCGGCACTCGGAAGGGCGAGCACGACACATAGTCGAGCCCAGCGGTCTCGCAGAACGCGATGGAGGCCGGGTCTCCGCCATGCTCGCCGCAAATGCCGAGCTTCAAGTCCGGGCGCGTCTTGCGTCCCCGCTCGGCTGCGATCTTGACGAGTTCGCCCACGCCCTCGGGATCGAGCGACACGAACGGGTCCGTCTCGAAAATCCCTTGGGCGAGATAATCGCCGAGGAACGAACCGGAGTCGTCGCGGGAGAGCCCATAGGTTGTTTGCGTGAGATCGTTCGTGCCGAAGGAGAAGAACTCGGCGGTTTTGGCGATGTCGCCGGCTCTCAGCGCTGCGCGCGGCAGCTCGATCATGGTGCCGACGTGGTAGGAGATCGATGCGCCGGAGGCCGCTTTCACTTCCGCCGCAACCCGGTCGATGACCGCTTTCAAAATGTCCAGCTCCGCCTTCGTAGCGATCAGGGGAACCATGACCTCTGGCACGATTGGCGTACCGGTCCGGCGGCCCGCTTCGATCGCCGCCTCGAAAATCGCACGCGCCTGCATCTCCGCGATCTCGGGATAGGTGATCGCCAGCCGGCAGCCGCGATGGCCGAGCATGGGGTTTTGCTCTTGAAGAACGGACAGGCGGCTGCGCAGGGCGGACGCCTCCATGTTCAGCGTTTCCGCTAGCTCGTTGATTTCCGCATCCGCATGGGGAAGGAATTCGTGCAGCGGCGGATCGAGCAGGCGGATCGTCACCGGCAAGCCCGCCATGATCTCGAACAGCTCGATGAAATCTTGACGCTGCATCGGCAGGATCTTCGCGAGTGCCGCGCGCCTGCCTTCTGAGTCCTGGGCGACGATCATCTCGCGCATAGCCAGGATCCGGGTCGCATCGAAGAACATGTGCTCGGTGCGGCAAAGACCGATGCCCTCGGCGCCGAACTGGCGCGCCTGTTTTGCATCCGCGGGGGTGTCGGCGTTGGTGCGGACTCTCATGCGCCGCAGAGCGTCTGCCCATTCCATCAAGGTTGCGAAGTCGCCGGTCAGCTCCGGCTGGCGCATGGTGACCGCACCCTCAATGACTTGCCCGGTCGAACCGTCGATCGTAATCAGGTCGCCCTCTTTCAGCGTCACTCCGGATGCGGTCATTGTGCGCTGCTCAAGGTTGATGCGGAGCGCGCTCGCGCCGGACACGCAAGGCCGGCCCATGCCGCGCGCAACCACCGCCGCGTGGCTCGTCATGCCGCCGCGTGCGGTGAGGATGCCCGCCGCCGCATGCATGCCATGGATATCCTCCGGGCTCGTTTCCGCGCGCACGAGGATCACTGTCTTGCCTTGAGCTTTGAGCTTTTCGGCATCGTCCGGAGAGAACACGATCTCGCCGCAGGCCGCACCGGGCGAGGCAGGAAGCCCCGTCGTTACGATGTTGCGCTTGGCGGAGGGATCTATGGTTGGATGCAGGAGCTGATCGAGCTGCGCCGCCTCGATCCGGCTTACGGCTTCCTCCTTGGAGATAAGCCCCTCATGGGCCATGTCGACCGCGACCTTCAGCGCCGCCGGAGTCGTGCGCTTTCCGGTGCGGCATTGGAGCATCCAAAGCTTGCCTTCCTGAATGGTGAACTCAACGTCCTGCATGTCGCGGTAGTGCCGCTCCAGCGTCTCGCAGATGGCCTTGAACTCGCCAAAGGCTGCCGGCATGACCGCTTCGAGCGAAGGCTTGTCGCTGCCCGCTTCGCGGCGCGCCTCCTCGGTGATAGGCTGCGGCGTGCGGATGCCCGCGACTACGTCCTCGCCTTGCGCGTTCACGAGGAATTCGCCGTAGAGCCGCGCGTCGCCCGTCGACGGATTGCGCGTGAAGGCCACGCCCGTCGCGCTCGTCTCGCCGCGATTGCCGAACACCATGGCCTGGATGTTGACGGCGGTTCCCCAGCTTTCGGGAAGGTGGTTGAGCTGCCGGTACTTGATGGCGCGAGCATTGTTCCAGCTATCGAATACCGCCCCGATCGCGCCCCAGAGCTGCGCCTTGATATCCTGCGGGAACGGCCGCCCGAGCTTGCGCTCGACGACCTGCTTGAACTCGCCGATCACGCTCTGCCAGTCCTCGGCCGAAAGCTCGGTGTCGAGATTGTAGCCGTTCTGGTGCTTGAAGTGCTCCAGGATTTCCTCGAAGTCGTGGTGCTTCACGTCGAGCACGACGTTCGAGTACATTTGAATGAAGCGCCTGTAACTATCGAAGGCAAACCGGCGGTCGCCCGAGCGCGCCGCAAGGCCCTCGACGGTTTCGTCGTTGAGACCGAGATTGAGGATCGTGTCCATCATGCCGGGCATCGAGGCGCGGCTGCCCGAGCGCACCGAGACGAGGAGCGGGTTCTTAGCGTCTCCAAGGCCGGCGCCGACGGCTTCCCCAATATGAGCGACCGCCGCCTCCACATCGGCATGAAGCCTCTCGGGCAAGTTTTCGGCGCCGGATTAGCGTTCCGCACCATTGACTTTGCCCAGTTCGACGTGGTCCAC
>JBKQIH010000285.1:0-17531 GCA_052148445.1 Rhodomicrobium sp. | reverse complement strand
TGGCGAAAGCTGTGCGCCTCCCATGGGAGGCATCGGATCGCGGTACTTCTTCGGCTGCGGCACACCGTTCCCGACGGTTGCTTCGATCGACTGCAAGCTCCCATCGCCCCACAGCCAATGGCCGCTGACAAGGCTGGGAGCCAAGGGCGAACCTCCAGCGTTTGAGCCATGGCACCCCGCGCAGGTCCCGCCGGCAGCTTCGCCATGGAAAATCCTGTCGCCAAGGGCAACCTGGTCTGGAGCTATGCCAGGAGGAGCGGGAAGGTTGGCGGCTTCACGGCCAGCTTCGGGATGAATGCCTTCCGGAGGTCCGATGGGATTGGAAGAGGACGCGGCAGATGGAGCCGGCGCGGCTTGAATTCCCGCCACTTCTGTTGTGCCCTTGTATGTGACACGCCAGATCCGGCCGTTTTGATCGTCCGATATGTAGAGCGCGCCGTCTGGGCCGATTGCCAATCCAGACGGCCGGTGCGCAGCCTGACCAGGTTCTTCGACGGCTCCCGCGAAGCCATCGGCAAACACGGCGAACTTGCCGGACGGTTTCCCGCCGGCGAGCGGCTGGAACACAACATTATAGCCGCCCTGCGGCAGTGGAGCCCGGTTCCAGGAGCCATGAAAGGCTATAAACGTCCCGCCGCGATAAGGCTCCGGAAACTGATCCCCATTGTAGATGGCGAGATCGTTAGGAGCCCAATGCGCTGGAAATGTTGCGACAGGCTCCCGCTTTTCCGCGCATAGCCCAACAGTCCTGCCGTCGCCGCCATATTCGGGAGCCAGCATAAGCTTATTCAGCGAGGAGTCGAAGTAGCAATAGGGCCAGCCATAATCCGCGCCGCGCTCAAGCTGCACGAGTTCTTCGGCCGGCTCGTTGGCATTTTGTTCCAGGGTGTAGGTTTTGGGCCAATTCTGGCCAAGCTGATCGCGGCCATGCATGGTGGCAAACAGCGTTCCGCCGCGGTCGAATGCAATGCCTTCGCCGTTTCTAAGGCCGGTTACGAAACGCCCGGCGGGCGAAAAATGCTGGCCTGTCTTGTTGGCATCGTAAAGCCATGTGCCGCCCCTAGTCTCTAGCTCGGTGCAAGGGGCGATTCCGCGCGAATACGCCATCCTATTGCGGCGCTGGCATGCATTGGTGGCCGACCCGAGATCGACATAAAGGTTGCCTTGCCGGTCGATCTGGAACGGATGCATGGGATGATCGCCGGTCAGCGGCAGCCCGGAGACGATCACATCCGGCGGCGCCGATGGGACGATTTCTCCACCTTTTAGCGCGTACCGCTCGATGCGGTCATTCACTTCCGCGTAGAGAGCGCCGTTATAGAGCGCGATGCCGGTGCCCCCGGCGCTGCCGCCTTGGATTGTGCCGCCGAAGCGCTCAACCTTATCCGCGTGCCCGCTCCCCTTGGTATCTTGTAACGCGACAAGAAAACCGCCGGGCGGGACTGGATCGAAACCGTAATAACGTCCGCTCCACGTATTGACGTAGAGGACACCGTTGGGGGCAACCGCCATGTGGCGCGCATGGCCTATTCTATCGGCGAAGACGGTCGCGCAAAAGCCGGGAGAAAGCGTGATGCCGCCATTGCCTGCATCGCACTTCGCGGCCGGCGCCTGCTGAGCCAAAGCAGGCAACGCGAACGCCCACCCCAGAATGATAAAGGATGCCTTGACGTACTTACGATGACATATCACGGCGGCCTCCGCTTCGGTTTACTAGAACTGTGATCCGGATGCTGCCTGATCGCGTCAAGCGGCTCTGCCTTTAGGCGGCGCCATAAACTCGGGTGCCACGGCGTCTTTGATGGTTTTCGCCAGGACACGGTCAATGGTGCGCTTCGCCTCGTCATCGAGTGCAATTGCCCGTACGCCCGGTATACCGAGGGGATCACCAACTCAACGCTGAAAGGTAGAGTGCCGTTCCCGAAAGGCGATCGGCCGCTGGGGAGTGAACGCTTGGCGTTCATGGCCGGCGCATTTGGGCTGGCCAGAAGCGATTTTGGAAGTGAGACGAGCCGCGCTGCCGCCCCTGTTACCCTATGCGTCCTAAGCCCTTGATTTTAATGGTACCGCTGCCCCGGCTCGAACGGGGGACCCCCAGATCCACAATCTGGTGCTCTAACCAACTGAGCTACAGCGGCACGTGTGAGAGCGGCAGTAAACAGCGTTTTGTGCGAAACTTCAAGGGCGCAGATGCGCAAAATCTAAGGGTGCGGCGGCAAAGACTAGGTGCGGTCTTCGCTTTGCGCCGCGCAGGGCAGGAAATGCCGGGCGAATTCCGTTTGCAGAACCTGCGATTGCTCAATGAGGAGCCGCGCCTGGGCATCGAAAAACCTAAACTGCACGCCAAGTACACCGGACGGTTCTTTCGCATGTGCGAGATCCTGAAAAAAGCGCATCGTCTCCTCGGCGGTTTTGCGAACCGTTTCGGTCATCGCTGCGTGGATCGTAAGAGCGGTGTTGTTCGCTTCCCGGTAGAGCCAGCCGGCCGAGCCGGCCACATCTTCCAGGCAGTGCGTGAAGACTTCTGCCGCTTCGGCGCGCTCCGCAGCGGGGGCCTCGATCAAGTGCACCAGGGCTTCGCCCAAAGCCTCTGTTTGCTCGACAAATTTTTCAGGAAGTATCGAAAAACGCGCGGACACCCCGCCGATGCCGGGCGCGGCGGACACTGCCAGCGGAAACACCGCCTTGTTCGAATTCATTGCAGCGTCTCCTTTGCGGCATGGCGCCTGCCCGGCCGTAGCGGCTGGCGTGCCAAACGCCTAAATTACACACGTGCACGGACCAGTACAGGCCCGTGCACTACAAGTATAGCTTAGTACTGCGTGCCTGGATTGGCCTTCTGAGCAGACTGAGCGAGCAGGCGGGAAAGCTCCTGTGCTTGCTGCGCGAAAGTCTCCATCTGCTGGCGGGCGAACTGGCTCTGAATGTCGAGGGCCTCTTTGAGGTCCTTCGCATGAACGAGGCGCTGAGCGAGTTCGAAATTGGCTTGCAGGTTGGCCTCGGTGTACTTCACGGCCTTCTCGTTGATCTCGCGGGCGCCCGAAGCGATCACGTCGGTCGACTTGGCGACAACGTCGTGAGCTTGGCGGGAAGCCTCGAGGAAACGGTTGTAAGCCTCACGGGCCTGCTCGACGCTCTTGCTGGCGAGGTCACGCACGGAAGCGGGAATTTCGAAATCCATCTGCTGGCTCATCACGGTCTCCTTAGTAGCAGGTTCCATCCTCAGACGCTGAAAAGTTCCTTAACTCCCAGCATGCTTTATGATATAGACTCGCTTTTGCTGCATTGCAACAAAAATCGTTGTGCACTGCACCATTTTCTGTGGAAGAGGCGGCGCACCCTGATTTTCCACAGAGAATCGCCCTGTTCTTCTTGTTTCTTCGCTTGCATTTAGGACCGAACATGGTCCATGTGCGTTCAAATGAGGTCTGTCGTGCGTGTGCGCAATCGGGGGCAGGAACAGAATATTGGCAGCAAGCCCGCATAAAGCCGCCGGACTGAACGATCCGTTCCAGGATTTGCTGTTCTCGGCACAGGCAGCCTTCGTCTGGGACAATACCCAGCGCGCCATAACCTGGATGAACGCGGCGGCGCGTGCGAAATTCTGCGTAAGTTTGAAAGACTTGCAGGCTGCGCTGCCCGCCAGCACCTCCCGCCGCTTCGCTCGCTACTTCGATGAACCCAAAGGCAAACCGAAGCGCTCCGGCACCGCGAAGCTGAAAATCGGGCCAAAAGCCACCTGCGATTGCACCATCGAGGTTCTCGTCCTCGCCGGCGGCCACCAGGGATTGATCGTCGCGGAAGCCGATGCCGCGCGAGCCGCCGCCGGGACCGCGCCGGCCGCAAGCCCCTCGCCAAAACACCAGGCCGCGGCAAAGAAACAGCCCGCCAAACCCGCCGCGCCTGCCCCCCAGCTCACCGCCGAAGAACTCCGCGCCTTCAAGGCCATCGGCCGCACCGTCCGCCGCCTCGCCGATGAAAAACTGCGCGCCGCCAAGCCCCCGGCAGCGCCCGCCCCCGTCCGCGCCGCCCCGCAAACGCCCGCCGCCGCCAGCGCTCAACCCGCCCCCGCGCAACTCTTTTCCGCCTTCGACCTCGTGCTCTTCCTCGACCGGAACCTCAAAATCGTTGGCAGCGAAGGCCGCCCGCAGCGTTTCGGCTGGCGCAAGGCCGAGCTGCAAGGCAAACCCGCCGCGCACCTCTTGCCCCCGGCCGAGCGCACCGTCTTGCACCGCATGGCCAAGCGGCTCGACTCGCCCTCCGCCCAAATCAGCCGCGACGCGCTCGCGTTTTGCGATGGCGCCGGCGCCCCCCTGCCCTGCCGCGCCATTCTCGGGCGCTGGGCGAATGGCAACGCGCACTATTTCCTGGCCCTCCTGTCCCTCGCCATGCCCGCGCGGCTGAAAAAACTGCAACCCCTGGCCTGCGCCATCACCCGGCTCGCGGCCTAAAATATCGTGCGCTGAACCGGCCAAACCCGTCATCGCGAGGCGGCCTTGGCCGCCGTGGCGTTCCAGAACAGCTGCCGTGACGATTGCTCTGGATGGCTTCGCTACGCTCGCAATGACGCGATTCCGAATTCTGGCCTCCCTCGCTAATCCGCCGCTCGCTCTTAACCCGCCGTTAACCCAAGTTCTTTGCACTTTTTATTCCGCGCTACTCGGCCTATGCAGCTTTCTTTAGGCCATCATAGTAACAAAAGCGCCTTGCGAAAGCTTTAAATGACTGCGCGGACAGCATTATCCCGTTGATTGCACTACATAAAACTTGGCGACACTCCACTACAACGGCAGATTGCTTCAGCACAACGGCACAGCCAACGGTTGGATATTATACCTAACCCGCGCAATTATCTATGTTTAACGGACTTTTTGAATCGCACTTTTGCGGGTGAAAACGCGAAAAATCGCGATTTTTGCGGCGGGGAGATAATAAACGCCGCCCTCGTTCACCATGCCGGAATTTACCATGCTCCGGCGCTGCAAAAATGCACGCGGTAGACCGAATTCCGAAATTCGAAAATCTTGAACTAAAGGCTGCAACACGCTCAAAAGCGGTCGCAACAGATTTGTTTTCGATGCGGCTTCTCTATGGCGAAAATGACCCCAAGCCGGCTAGCCAGCGTCATCGCTTTCATGACGGAGGGCAACCTAGTGAGAACGAGCCTGGTCCTTCAAGATTACTACCCTCACCGGGCTGGAATGCTGCCAGCGTAATGCTCCCGGCGAAAGGGAGCCATCGATGAAAAACCTCTGAGGACGTGCCGAGCCGGGACCTGTTACCCTGATAAGTGTTATGCCGGTAATGGACTCTGCCTCAATTTAGAGGAAACGATATGTCCGCTTTTCTCAAGTGAGTGGGTGATGCTTTGATTTACACCGTCAAGAAAGTGTGTGTCGTGTTAGCTTCTTTAGCAACCGGTGTTCTTCCAACAGCGGTAGGCGCCGATGAGCCGGAACTAATCAACTCCGCAGTCTATGCCGGCGTCAATGGCTCATTCAAAGCATGCCTAGAAGCAACGTCGAGGGTTTATTATGAGGCATGGTTTGTCGCGAGAACGAAGAACTCCATAAGCTCTCTTGGCAATGGTTTACCATTAGAAATTCAACCCATCGATGAAGCGTCTAAAATGGATATTCTAGGCAGATTCAAGCGCGGCTTAACTTATTGCAAGGAAATCCGCGACTTCGCGCTTGAGCATGCCAAAGCCGATGTTGGTGAGCCCTTAGATCCGGTGCCGCTTCAAAAGGTGATTGCGAAAGAAATTGAGGAGCTTCTAGCGGCGGACGTCAAACAGGGGACGGACGCGCTCCGCAACGTTCTTCTCGGACGAAACGGTGCAACTAACTTCATCAATATGATTGGGGTATTGAAAGAAATCCACCGCTACAGGCGGCAAAGCATGGCCGAAGTTTTTCCGCCTCATCGATGACATAGCCGGTTTTCTTGCTGGCGCAGATAATTCCGGTGGCAGCACCGATCGGCCTGGCGCGACAGTACCGGAATTTTCGCGGACAGAAGTCCGCCTCACTTCACACAAGCTCGACCCCGTTCCCGCCGTAAGCGGCCAGCTCCGAATCGGTTTCAAAGCGCCACGCCGGCAGCGCTTTAGGCAAATCTCAGCCCATCGGCCATGACAAATCCCGCGCGCCCCCAAAACATCCACCTGCAAACTTTCGTCGGGGGTGACAACGGCGTCCGGCCCCTGCACCCTCCAACGGAAAGGAGCACTCCATGGCGGATGACACTATTCTGCGGACATCCGGGCTCTCGAAGGAGTTCAAGGGTTTCTTCGCCGTCAACGGGGTGGATCTTTCGGTCCGGCGCGGGACGATCCATGCGCTGATCGGGCCGAACGGCGCGGGCAAGACGACGTGCTTCAACCTTCTCACCAAGTTTCTCGAACCCTCCGGCGGCCGGATCGCCTACAAGGGCGAGGACATTACGCGCACCCCGCCTGCCGATGTGGCGCGCAAGGGGCTGATCCGATCGTTTCAGATTTCGGCGGTGTTCCCGCGCCTCTCCGCGCTTGAGAATGTCCGCATCGCGCTGCAGCGCCGGCGCGGCGGCAGCTTCGATTTCTGGCGGGCGCAAAGCGTGCTCAACGCCTTGAACGGGCGGGCGTGCGAGCTGTTGGAGGCGGTGGGCCTCACCGAATTCGCGCGCACGCCGGCGGGCGAGCTGTCGTACGGGCGCAAGCGCTCGCTCGAAATCGCCACCACCTTGGCGCTGGATCCCGAGCTGATGCTGCTCGACGAGCCGATGGCCGGCATGGCCCATGAGGATATCGGCCGCATCGCGGGTTTGATCAAAAAGGTGTCCGCGAACCGCACCATATTGATGGTCGAGCACAATCTTTCGGTGGTCGCGGACCTCTCGGACTTCATCACCGTGCTGGCGCGCGGCCGAGTGCTTGCCGAGGGCACTTACGCCACCGTCTCCAAGGACGAGCGGGTGATCGAAGCCTATATCGGGGTGGGCCATGGCTGACGCCGCGAAGCAAGCCTCCGCCGCGCCAGCCGAGCTGGGCGCGCCCGTCCTCAGCGTCCGCGGGCTGAACGCTTGGTATGGGGAGAGCCACGTTCTGCACGGCATGGATTTCGACCTGTACCCGGGCGAGGTGATTACCCTTCTCGGGCGGAACGGCGCTGGAAAAACGACCACGCTCCGGTCGATCATCGGCATTCTCAGAAAGCGCGCGGGCTCCATCGCCTTCGAGGGCACCGAAACGATAGGCCTGCCGTCGAGGTCTATTGCGCGTCTCGGCATCGGCTATTGCCCCGAGGAGCGGGGCATCTATTCCAGCCTGTCCGTGCATGAAAACCTCATGCTGCCGCCCGAGGTGAAGCCCAGCGGCCTCACGCTCGAGCGCATCTACGAGCTATTCCCGAACATCAAGGAACGCAGGTCGAGCCAGGGCACCAAGCTTTCCGGCGGCGAGCAGCAAATGCTTGCCATTGCGCGGATCTTGCGGACGGGCGCGCGCACGCTGCTCCTCGACGAGCCCACGGAGGGCTTGGCGCCGGTCATCGTGCAGCAAATCGGGCGCACCATCCACGAACTGAAGCAGGAGGGGTTCAACATCGTACTGGTCGAGCAGAATTTTCACTTCGCCGCAACCGTGGCCGACAGGCATTATGTGGTCGAGCAAGGGCGCGCGATCGACATGATCCCGAATGCCGCGCTTGCCGCCAACATGCAGAAGCTCCACGCCTATCTCGGTGTGTAGCCGGAATACCTACAACTAGGGAGATTACATTGCGCATTGGAACATTACTCGCGGCTTCGGCGGCGCTGCTCGCCTCCCTGGCGGGCTCTCACGCCGAGACCAGCGTCAAGCTCGGCGTCCTCAACGACCAATCCGGCCTCTACCGCGATCTGAGCGGCGAAGGCTCTGTGGTCGCGGCCAAACTGGCCATCGAAGATTTCAACGCCGCCAAGAAGGGCATCAAGGTGGAAGTCCTCTCCGCGGACCATCAGAACAAGTCGGACATCGCGGTGAACAAGGCTCGCGAATGGTACGATCAAGAGGGCGTGGATGTGATCCTCGATGTGCCGAATTCGGGCGTGGCTTTGGCCATTTCGGCACTCACCAAAGAAAAGAATAAGATTTTCATCGACTCGGGCGCGGCCACGTCCGACCTGACCGGCACGAAATGCTCGCCTAACACGCTGCATTGGACTTACGACACCTGGGAGCTTGCGCACGGGACGGGCTCCGCGGCCGTGAAGGCCGGCGGCACGACCTGGTTCTTCCTGACGGCGGACTACGCGTTCGGCCAGGCGCTGGAGCGCGATACCTCCGCGGTCGTTGTGGCTGCGGGCGGCAAGGTGCTCGGCGCCGCCAAGGTTCCGCTCAACACCCAGGACTTCTCATCCTACCTTTTGCAAGCGCAGGCCTCCGGCGCCAAAGTGATCGGCCTTGCCAATGCGGGCGGCGACACCATCAACTCCATCAAGCAATCGGCCGAGTTCGGCATCGTGGCCGGCGGCCAAAAACTGGCCGGCTTGCTCGTCTTCCTCACCGACGTGCATTCGCTTGGGCTGAAGACCGCGCAGGGCCTCGTCTTGACCGCGCCCTTCTATTGGGACCTCAACGACGGCACGCGCGCCTTCTCGGATCGCTACATGAAGGCGACGGGCCGCAAGCCGACCATGGTTGTCGCCGGCGTTTATTCCGCCGTTCTGCATTATTTGAAGGCCGTTGAAGCTGTTGGCAGCGGCAAAGATGCGCTCAAGGTCGTCGCCAAGATGAAGGAGATGCCAACCGAAGACCCGCTGTTCGGTAAAGGCAGCGTCCGCGCCGATGGCCGCGTGCTGCACGACTCGTACCTTTTCGAAGTCAAGAAGCCTTCGGAGTCGAAGGGCCCGTGGGACTACTATAAGCTGATCTCGACGACGCCCGCGGACAAAGCCTTCCGGCCGATGAGCGAAGGCGGGTGCCCGCTGGTCGCGGGAAAATAATACCGGATCCGGTCGATCGCTTCGCTTAGACCCCTCACCCCAACCCTCTCCCCAAGGGGAGAGGGAGTTTCAGGCGTCCTCTCTCCCCTTGGGGAGAGAGACAGAGTGAGGCGGGACTTTGGAATGGATCACCGGATCTGGAGTGACGGGTTGTCCCGGACCGAAGCCAATGTGAAGGGGCCGCGTTTCGCGGCCCCTCAAAGCGTGGAGCCAAGCGGAAATGATGTGCTCTAGTTTTTCATCCTGTGTGCTGGCCCTTTTCGGCATACCCTCGCAATATCTGTTCGGCCAGCTCTTCAACGGCGTGGTCAACGGCGCCTTTTACGCCATGCTCAGCCTCGGTCTGGCTGTTATTTTCGGCCTTCTCAACATCATAAATTTCGCTCACGGCGCCCAGTATATGATGGGTGCCTTCGGCGCGTATCTTTTGCTCAACAATAGCTATTTTTCGATTGGCTATTGGTGCGCGCTGCTGTTGTCGCCAATAATTGTTGGGCTCTTCGGTATCTTGCTGGAACGCAATCTCATCTCGCAGCTGAACGTGCGCAGTAAAGCGCGCAGCTTGACCGTGATCGGTGCCTTCGCGCTTATCCTCTGCGCGGCCTACGCGGCCCGCTCCGCCGGATATGCCATCGATCCGATCAACGCCTACACGGCCGCGGCCATCGGCGGCCTTCTGGTGGCGACTGTGTTCGCCAATACCGGCGTGCTCGCGACCCATGACGGCGATCAGCATTCGGATCACCTTTACGGTCTGCTCTTGACGTTCGGCATTGCCATCATCATCCAGCAGCTATTCGTCAAGACCTACGGCTCCTCCGGCTTGTTTTACGACCCTCCCGCCGTGCTCGACGGCTCGGTGAACCTCGGCTTTATGCATCTGCAAATTTATCGCGGCTGGACCGTTGCTGCCTCGCTCACCGTTTGCATTGCGACTTGGCTCGCTATCGAGAAAACGAAACTCGGCTCCTACCTTCGCGCGGCGACGGAGAACCCGGCGCTGCTTGAGGCGTTCGGCGTCAACGTGCCGCGCCTCATCACCTTTACCTACGGTTTCGGCGTGGCCCTTGCCGCGCTCGCCGGCGTTTTCGCAGCCCCGATCTTCAATGTGAATCCCAATATGGGCGCGGATTTCATCATCGTGGTCTTCGCCGTCGTGGTGATTGGCGGCATGGGATCGATCCTTGGCTCCATCGTGACTGGCTTCATGCTCGGCTTCGCCGAGGGGCTTGTGAAGGCCAATCCGTACTTGGCGGAGTACTCGCCCATCGTCGCCTTCGTCATGATGGCGATCGTGCTCCTCATCAAGCCCGCCGGACTGTTCGGGAAAGCTGCACAATGACAAGCCTGCAGAATGCAACCGAGGCGGCCGGGCCGGCCCACGTGCCGGTAGACCGGGGAGCGGGGTCCTTTACCTTTTTGCATGGAGCTCTTTTCGTAGGGCTGGCCGCACTGCTTGTAATTCTGCCTTTGATCGGCGCCTATCCCTATCGCCTCGCCGAGATCCTCTGCTTTGCGCTGTTCGCTTGCGCCCTCAATCTCATGCTCGGCTTCGGCGGGCTGCTTTCCTTCGGCCACGCGATGTTCTTCGGCTTTGCCTCTTATGTGGCCGCACACACCGCTGAGCACGGACTTGCTTCCTTGCCCTTTTGGCTGCCGTGGGCCGGACGGCTCGACATACCGCTCGGACTTCCGCCCTTTCCGCCGGTCCTCGCCATCCTCACGGCGGCGGCGGTGGCAGCCCTATTAGGCGTCATCGCCGGATCGATCGCCATCCGGCGGCAAGGCATCTACTTTGCAATGATAACGCTGGCGCTGGCGCAGATGGTGCATTTCTTCTGCGTGAAGACGCCCTTCACGGGAGGCGAGAACGGTATACAGTCCGTGCCCAGGGGCTCGGTGCTGGGACTCCTCGATTTGAACGACGACCTGACACTCTACTATTTCACCGCGGCTGTCTTCATGGCGGGATTTCTCCTGATCTACCGCATCGTCCACTCGCCTTTTGGACAGGTCTTGAAGGCAATCCGGGAGAATGAGCCCCGCGCGATCTCCCTTGGCTACCGGACAGTCCGCTATAAGCTGACCGTGTTCGTCCTCTCGGCCACGCTTGCAGGCGTAGCCGGAGGCCTCAAAGCCATCGTCACCCAGACGGCGACTTTGACCGATGTGGACTGGACCATGTCGGGCCAAGTCATCCTCATGACCCTTATCGGAGGCATGGGCACCATCTTCGGTCCTCTCGTTGGCGCGGCCATTTTCAAAATTATCGAAAGCAGCAGGTATATTTCCGCCCTGGGCCTCGGCGACGTCGTTCCGCAAGGCACTATTTTCGTAATCTGCGTGCTGCTCTTCCGCGAAGGGATCGTGGGCATTCTAAGCCGGGCGTTGAAGCGTCCGCTGTGATTTTAATGTTGCGTTAAATTTCTCCAATCCGGTTAACCTTTTGTTAACGCTGGACGGCGACCATAAGAATCGCGGTAAGATGCATTTGGGCGCACGTGGCAGGTGTAGATCTCTTAGCCAGGTGCCGTCCCGGTCTTTTATCGCTTGTTTGTTGTGTTGCCGGCGGCAAATGCAGCCGGTGTGCCGCGCAGCTGCTGGGCTTTGCCCAGGGGCGAGGCATCGAGGACGGCAAGCCTAATCTTCGGCGCTGAGTCCCTTCTGTAAAGTTTCCCGCAGCCTGCGGATATCCGGGCGTGAGGAGGCTTTACATTGAACCTGCGGCTTTCTCCTCAAAATACGAAGCCGCGGCTCGAAAGAAGAGCGGAGGACCGATGCTAAAATTAGCTCTCGAAGGTCTAAAGGGGCGCCGTTCGCGACAAGTCTGTCAAAGTGGGTTTCGCGATGCCGGCCGGACACAACCCGAGAGCGATCTTTTCCATTTGCCGCAACACCTTTATCCCCCAAGTCGCAGGGGATGAGTCCCGCGCTCGGGCGGCTCCGGGTGTTCGCGTGATACAAGGAAGGCACTGGGTATCCGGTGGATTGACTTGAATGTGACAAAGGCATCGCCCATGAAGGCCGGAACCGGGCTCTCGCCCGGTTTCTCCTTTTAGCCTCTCTCAGTACGCCGGCCGGGAACAATGGCTCAAAAAATTTCCGCCTCTGGCATATTGAGCTATCACGTTTCGCGCGAAGACCCGCTATAAGGGCATCAGGAACAACCTCGCCCCCATGCCCTGGCTTCAACTCCTCGTCCTCCTCGTGATGATCGCGCTCAACGGCTTCCTTGTCATGGCGGAGCTCGCGATCGTATCGTCACGCCCGGCGCGCTTACAGAAAATGGCAGCCGACGGCCGCCGCGGTGCATCGGCCGCGCTGGCGTTGAATGGGGACACCGCGCGCTTCCTGCCGTCGGTCCAGATCGGCATCACCGTGGTCGCCATCCTGTCCGGCGCCTATGGGGAACTCACTCTTTCGCCCGGGCTCGCCGATGTTCTGGCCGGCGCCCCGGTCATCGGCAGCCACGCCAAGACCGCTGCCTCGGCCCTGGTTGTGGCGGGTATTGCCTATGTCTCGCTCGTGATCGGTGAACTCGTCCCGAAACACTTTGCGCTGTCCAACCGCGAGCACATCGCCTGCCTCGTCGCGCCCGCCATGGATGTGCTGGCCGCGATAACCACGCCCATCGCCGTCCTCTTGCGCCTGTCCACGGCAGGCGTGCTGCGGCTCGCGCTTCCGGCCGTCCGGGAGGACCCGGATGTAACCGAGGAAGAGGTCAAGACCATGATCGCCGAGGGGACGCAGGCCGGGGTTTTCGAGAAGGCGGAGCAGGAAATCATCGAGCGTGTCCTAAGCGTCGCCGACCGTTCCGTCCGCTCCATCATGGTACCCCGGCCGGACGTGGTCTGGCTCGACATCACCGAAGACCAGGAAAGCATTTTCAAAGACATCGGCAGTAGCGGACATTCGCGCTTTCCGGTGGGACGCGGCGACGTGGACGAGACCATCGGCATCGTGCACGCCAAATCGCTGCTCGAACAGCTTCACACAACGGGCCGGATCAACCTCGAAGCCGCGATCAAGCAGCCGCTCTATGTGCACGAAAGCACGAACGTGTTGAAACTGCTCGAAATGTTTAGGGCCTCCCTCGTGCACATGGCCATCGTGCTCGACGAGCATGGCAGCTTGCAAGGCATCGTCACCCCGGCCGACATCCTCACCGGCATCACCGGGGATCTGCCTGAAGCGGAGGCCGATATCGAACCCTCCGCCGTGCAACGGGAGGACGGCTCCTGGCTGCTCGACGCACAAATGCCCGTGTTCGAAGTGGAGCGCGTGCTCGGCGTGGAAGGGCTCACCGTCGACGACGCGG
Organism: Rhodomicrobium sp.; assembly: GCA_052148445.1. Taxonomy (GTDB): domain Bacteria; phylum Pseudomonadota; class Alphaproteobacteria; order Rhizobiales; family Rhodomicrobiaceae; genus Rhodomicrobium. Next base: position 4,249 of record JBKQIH010000285.1, on the reverse strand, counting down.
AGTATACGACGCTGGCGGGCTTTGTGCTCTCCCAGCTCGGACATATTCCGCCGGTGGGGGAGACCTTTCAATGGCGCAACTGGCGGTTCGAGGTGGTGGACCTCGACGGGCGCCGCATCGACAAGGTGCTGGCGATGCAGACGCCGCCGGCCTGAGTTCGCCGTTAATCCGTGGGCTGCGATTATATTTAACGGACTTTTCGGATCGCACTTTTTCGGGTGTAAACGCGAAAAATTCCGGTTTTTGCGGCGGGGAGAAAATGGAAAACCGGCCCGTTTACCGTGCCGGCATTCACCATGCGGCAGGCCTTACGCCGCTTAACCATCCGTCAAGAGATGAGCTGCCGGCGCGGCACCGTCTTCGATTTTCGAAACGGCTCGTTCAGCATATATCGAGGTGAACGATATCTTTCTAAAATCGATACCGTTCACTATGCCCGCTGTCAGCGGGCGGCACATTTCAGCTCGTGCGCCCGCGCCGCAGCACGCCTGTCCAGGTCAGCACGGCCAGCGCTAAGAGCGCGGTGCCGATGGCGGCATAGATCAGCTTGAAAAACCGTATCCAAGGGTACAGCACTTTCTGGCCGGCCGCGCTTGCAGAGGGGGCGTACGCGCTACCGGGCGGTATCGCAATATCCCACTCGTTCTGCGCTCCCATTCGCAAGGCTGGCAGCATGGCATCCAATGTGTAGGGCATCGCAATCGACGCGCGGCAATAAAGCGAGCAGCCCGAGTCCACCTTCAGTGCGGCGCTCAACCTGTCGCTCTTCGCATTGATCCAGCCATTGTCGATGAGCAGAAATGCCAGAATGCAGCCGATTGCGAAATAAACCACAAGCGTCATCATGGCGCGCCCCGGCGAGTATCCGTACCGGGTGGTCAAGCCGTACAGCCCGTTCAACCGCCGGCCGAACCAGCTGTTGATCGCGCAGCGGCGGCGAATCTGTCCATAGGCGATGGCGACCTTGCGAGCATGGTCGTGATCGCCCGATTGCTGGAAGACTTTGATCACTTGCTCGTAACTGCGCGGACGGTATTCGCTTCTCTTGGGGCTTTCAGGATCCTCGTATTGGCGGCTGAGCCAAACCTTACGCTGCTGCGAAACCTCTTCTTCATCGGTAGTCTTTTCGAAACGGTCGTAGACGCAGCCGTCCAGCCGCAAAATCAACCGGTCCGTGTTCTGTTTTTGCTTGCATTTTTTGGGGGATGGACCCCATCCCGTGCCGCCATCGTCGTTAATGGCGACAAAAGAGGCACCGGTCAGGTCGAAGATGCCGTCGCGCTCGATGGCATACTCTCCGAGGTCTTTCGGCATCCACCATAATAGCCGGCGTAGCCGTCGAAGTAAGCGGCCAATTGGGCCCCGTGTTGCCGCTTTGCCGTCTTGCGGCTTGTCCTCGATGTCAAGATTGCCCGCCACCCGGGCATTACGCAGGGATAGAGCTTCTTTGTTAGTTTCGTTCTTCTTGCTCCGGCGAAAGCTGCCGCCCGTCAATTTCAAATCGCCGCCGACCTTGATGCGATCGAGTATCACCGGGCCCTCGGCCGACAACCCCTTCTCCTCCGGGTCCGCGTCCGGCCGTTTGCCGAGATAGAGGTGGCCGTCGATCTGAACTCCTTCGGCATCCAAAGCAGCAACCGGCACCATGCTGATGGCAGCCGATTTTATGTCATCGGGAACCAGTTCCTTCAGGTCGGCGTGGTTCAATTCGACGCTTCCTGAGATAACGGCACCGCTCAAGGTTATGGTGCCCTTGCTTGTGAAACGTGGCCCGCAGTCCCCGCACCGCCGGGCTTGCCCAAGCCACACCGGCCCCTTTATGGTAGCGTTGCGCAGATCCAGCGCGATGTAGCCGCGCCGGCCAGGTCCTCCACCTTGCAAATCGGCGCCTTCCGCATCGAACCCTGTACCGATCTCTGCGCCAATAAAGGTCACGCAACCTTCGGACTCTAGGCCCGGTACCCGGATTGGCGGTTCCCCCGCCTCTTCCGCCCGGAGGAACACTCCGGTTCCGATGCGCGCCATGGAGAAATCCACCGCATCCGCATCTTTTAGATCGCTGGCGTGCGGCTTCACAACGGCTCCTTGCATGGCCAAGGCACCGGTGATTTCCGCGCGGGTCACAGAAATCCGCCCTTCAGCCATGAATTCCACCAGGCGCCCAAATCCCCAGGAAGCCGAAAGACTTAGATTACCGCCTACGTTCAGCGCCTGCGCAAAGAACGCCCAGCCGTCCCCCGAACCTAAGCTCGCGCCCTGAAAATCGACGTTCCCGGCAATGCGCGCGTTGTGGAGATAGACCGGCCCCTTACACTGAAAAGAGGAACTTCCATCGAAGGATGCATCGATATTGCCCCCGACTTTCAAGAGGTGTGCCCAAACGCCCTTTTCGCCAACATGACATCCGCCAATAAACAGGCTGCCATCGATTTTCGCCGAGGTAAGATTGAGCAAAGAGCCAACATGACAACCGGACATTGCGAGGTAGCCCTCAATCTTTGCGCCGGCAAAAATGACATTCGATATTTCGGCGCGGTTTCCGCGTGCATCGAGAAGCGACGCGTCGCCGCCGATTTGCGCCCCGGTGCAGTCCAGACTGGCCGCCTTCATTCCGTTAAAGTCGGCGTAGCCGCTGACTTTCGCATAGGTGAGATCGACCCCGCCCTCGCAATCGCAACTTTGCAACATCACCTGGGAGCGGACAGTGGCATGCGACAAATTGAGATTCGATAACGGTACGTTAAAGAAATCGACTTGAGAGCCGAACTGGGCGGAGGGCGCCGATACCAATAATCTTGGACTGGCGCCTGCCCCCGGCGCCCGGGATGCCCCTCCAAAACTGCTCTGGCAACGCAGCAGGCCGATAACCGACGCATGTGCGAAATCGATCTCCGGCTTTCCATCGTCTTTCGAGCAGGACAAAAAGTCAGCCGTCACAGCGCCGTTCAACCGCGCCCTGCTGAAGTCGAGTTTGTGCTTGCCGTAGAGCCTTTCGTCACCGCCAAGAATGACACCTTCCAACGACACTTCGCCTTCGCAGCGGACTCCTTCGGCCTTTAGCCAGGGCAGAATCGAGCGGCGCAAGGAAATCTGTTGAATGCGGCAATGCTCGATATTTGCATGGCGCCCTAAAAAGCAGCCTTCCAACACAAGCGGCGGCAAGGCTGAGGCACCCGCAATTTCCCTTAGATCCAACTCCGTATCCGCGAGGCGAGCGTGCCGTATTCGTATTCCCGACGAGGGAACGGCTACCCGTTGTCCTTTCTCGTCACGAACGAGACCGAGATAGAGTTCCTTGATGAGTGCCGGCCGGATTGGACCGTCGGTTTCAGTGGCTCGCATCCAGCCGGAAGATTGAAGGCTATCCTTCTCGCTGGCCCGGCGGGCGGCAAAGTCTCCGAACCTGCGGCGAGCCTCCGCCTTCTGCGGTATGTCACCAGACAAGGCGTCGATAACTGGCCTTAACAAGTCTGCGATGTTCTTCTCGATTTTAGCGAGTTCAATCTCGTCGAGTTTCCCGGCGTCAGCTCTTAAAGCCTTCCACCGGTCACGAAGCTCACCGAATTCTGGGTAATTAAGCTCTCTATAAGCTAACGCAGCACGCAGCTTCTCCTGAATGCGTTTGACCTCGGCGCCGGTCTCTTCAAGTTCGTGCGCAATCTCGGGGGTGACAGTCAGGCTTGAAAGCCGTCTCCGATCATTTTCCTCCTCAACGAGCCTATTGTGCCAGAAACGGGCCTTCGGATCGTGCTCCGCTATAAACCCGAAGGGTGGTACGGATTCGATTCCCTTCTCGAATTCGGCGATTTTCGCCTCCAGGCTTGCTTGAATCGCCTCTATCTCTTTTTTTGCCGCCTCCTCGTCCGCCCCGTCCGTCTTCCAGAAAGGGATCCGTGTGCGCTTCCTGTCCGCCTCTTCCTCCGCAAGGCGCGCACGCCAAAATTGAATTTTGTCCGGCGCCTTCACCGCGTGTTTAGGAGCATCCCACTCTTGGTCTGTAGCCACTCCCGTAGCGGCCATAACGTCCCGGTCTGTTGACAGGCGAAATTCCCAGCCGCCGTCGTAAATGCTGCCTGCGGCGACGTGCTCAACGAGCTTTTGCTCCGTTTCGCTCAAATCGTTCCAATCGAAAGGCATGCAACCCCCGTAGTCGCGATTATTGGAAGGTAAAATGCGGACAGGCCTTTAACCGAACTCGCCCGGCGGCTCGTCGATAACGAAGGGGAACTCCTCGTCGAGAAGACGCTCG
>JBKQIH010000284.1:0-9752 GCA_052148445.1 Rhodomicrobium sp. | reverse complement strand
AGCGCGCAAAGGCGCTCCATGGATTGTTCGAGGAGGCCGGCGCACCGGTCGAGAAGCACGGCCCGTTGGCTAGAGCCCGTCCCAGCCCAGCTTGCACTTGCGCCCGCGGCCGCCGCCATGGCCGCCTCGATATCGCCCGGACTCGGGTCCACGGCGTAGCCAACAATGTCCCAAGGATTTGCCGGATTCGAACGGCGCCCCGGCCGTGCACAGCCCTGACGCGGTGACGCCAAGAGCGGCCCCGCTTCGTGCCGGACGCTCCGGCTCGCGGCGATTGCGCGATCCAGTCTGCCGAGCGTGGCGGCATCGGACAAATCGAGCCCCTCGGAGTTTTCGCGCTCCGCTCCGAAAAGCTGAGCGGGCAGCACAATTGCCGGATGCGGCGCGCCACCGTATTTTGCCGCCTCTTCCACGGGATCGGCGATGAGGTCCCCGATCGGCGTATTTTCGCCGGCGAGCTGGTGAACGAACGATGTATTGGCGCCATTCTCCAGAAGCCTGCGGACAAGATACGCGAGCAGCGTCTCGTGCGTACCCACGGGCGCATAGATTCTGCAAGGACGGTTGAGATTCGCAGGCCCCACGACATGCCCGTAAAGAGTTTCACCCATGCCATGCAAGCACTGAAACTCATAATCGCCGCTTTTAAAATCCGGGCCGGCGTGGTGGCAAACCGCCGAAAGCGTGTGCGCGTTATGGGTCGCGAATTGCGGGAAGACCAGATCCCGCCGTGCGAGCAGCCGCTTCGCGCAGGCAAGATAGCACACGTCCGTATAGGCTTTGCGCGTATAAACCGGATATCCCGCAAGTCCGTCAATTTGCGCACGCTTGATCTCGCTATCCCAATAGGCGCCTTTTACGAGGCGAATCATGAGGCGCCGCTTGGTCCGCTCCGCCAGCGAAAGCAAATAATCGATCACGAAGGGCGCACGCTTCTGATAGGCCTGGACCACAAAGCCGAGCCCCTGCCAGTCTCCCAGCGCGCTATCAGCCGCGAGGGATTCCAGCAAATCGAGCGACGGCTCTAGCCGGTCCGCCTCCTCCGCATCGATGTTGAAGCCGATTCCGTGCCGGCTCGCGCGAAGGGCAAGCGAGCGCAGCCCGGAATAAAGCTCGCTCCGGACGCGGTCCATTTGCGTGAATGTGTAACGCGGATGAAGCGCCGAAAGCTTCACCGAGATGCCGGGCGACTCATACACGCTGCCGCCCCGCCGGGCCGCGCCGATGGCTTCAATGGCGTGTTCGTACGACGCCATGTAGCGCTTCGCATCGCTGGCCGTGACGGCCGCTTCGCCCAGCATATCGAAGGAGTAGAGAAAGCCGCGCGCCTCGAAAGGCCGCGCATGCTCCAGCGCCTCCTCGATGGTCTGGCCCGTTACAAATTGCCGTCCGAGCATCCGCATCGCCAAATCCATCGCCGTGCGGATTATAGGCTCCCCGCCGCGGGCGAGAGCGCGGGTCAGCGACGCGGCCATGCCGGGCTCGCTATGCGTGGCGGTGAGCTTGCCGGTGATGAGCAGGCCCCAAGCGGAAGCATTGACGAACCAGGATGGGCTCGCGCCAACGTGCGCGCCCCAATCGCCGTGGGAGAGCTTATCGCGGATGAGGAGATCGCGCGTCTGCCGGTCGGGGATGCGTAGCAGCGACTCGGCCAGGCACATCAGCGCCACGCCTTCGGGGCTCGAAAGCGAAAATTCCTGCATCAACGCGTCCACGCCGAAGGCATGCGAGCGCGCGCCGCGAACTTGGGCGACGAGCTTCGCTGCGAGGGTTGCGACGCTCGCCGCCATTTCAGGGGCGATGCGCGCTTCCACGGTGAGTGGCGGCACGCAGTCCGGTTCCGGCGTGCGGTACGCGGCCGAAATGGCGGCCCGGGACGGCGAGGAAGCGATGCTTCCTGCGCTGGAAAGAGGTTTGTCCGGAATGCTCGTCACCGTGTCACCGCCTCGCACACCCGCAGGTATATCGGCATTGCGGTGCCCGCGGCCAAGATCGCCGCTAATTCACGGGGACCGATAAGCTCAAACCGGTTGTGAAATTAAAGGCGTCGCTGGAGACGATGTGCGTGCCACTTTGGTTGCCGCTAATCCCGCCCCAGGGTACGCCAGTGGCTTGATCGTTATTGTTGTAGGCGATGCGCGGCACATAGCTTAGATATTCGCTTTCGCCGAACACGCCTACCGTACCCCATCCAAGCTGCCGCTTGAGGTCGAGCCGCACGGTCCCTATGAACGAACCTCTGTCCTGGTTCGCGTTTACGTAGCCGCTATCTTGGAAGTACCCGATCGGCAGAACCGCCGTATAGCCGTCATAGCGTCCTTGATATCCAGTGTTTGCATAATAGATGCCAGCCGTGGCGTCGACACCGGCAATCCAGCCATCACCGAATGCTGTTTTTTGCTCGATCCCGACGAAGCCGCCCCAGTATTGCGTGTTTAACGATTCTTTATATTTAGCCGGATCGGACACAAGCGGATCGACGGAGGTCATATTGGCCGTCTCGTCGATGCCCCGGAACGCCACGCCCAGTTTAAACGGGGAAAGAACCGAGACCGGCGGGCCGTCCTTGAGGCCCCCGCCCGCGAAATCGGCCAGCCGGACGTCCAAGGCCGTGCCGTAATAGTTGACGTCACGATGCGCGATGACGTTGAGATTGCCGAATGGGCCTGTGTTGTTCGGGAGGCTAGAGCTCGTATCGGTAATATTTACGATCGCGCAGTCGGTGGTCAGGCTGTACAGGCAGTGGGAGTTGGTTGTGCCTTGATAGTTAGCGAAAAATCCGGACGCACCGAAGCTCAATAACTGCCCGTTTGGCAAGGGCGCCTGGGCAAAGTTCGCCAAGCTGACATCGGTCCGCCAGCCGTTGAGGTTGCCGTCGCCCGTGGTCTCCTGACCGGCGGCTTGGTTGAACAGCGGGCCGCCCACGATCGTGACGTTCCTCATGTCAGGCAATCCAAACCAAGAATATCCGCCGGAAACGGTCAGCTCCGATCCAAACGGCCGGTGGGCATCGGCCAGCCGGGCCATCAGGCTTTCGAGGCTTTCGCCCTGCAGGAGATCCTGCCCGTCGGGAACGATGCGTACACCGGCCATCACCCGTATGTCGTCGTAACCTTGGTTCAGCCAATCGATGCTGTAGGTTTGGTAGTGGAGTGCGGTGTAGAAACGGACGTGATTGTTGTAGTCCCATGCCACCTGCGCATCGGCGAAGTCCGAGTTATAATGAACCCCGCTGCCGATGTCGTTTACGGCTTGCCATCCGCCCCCGGCGGAGACGGTTACGCCGGGCACCGGCAAGTAGCTCACCTTCGCAGTATAGGAGCGGACGTCCGCGAGAACCCCGAGATTGGTTGAGGGCTCGCCTATATACCGTTCCACGGATGTAGTAAAAAGGAAGAAAGGCGACGGCTTCCAGGTTAGGTTGCCATCGAAGAAGCTCGAGCTGTAAGAGGTGATAACATGATCGTCGGTGTCGCGCCAATTGACGCGCGCGCCAAGATCGGTGGAAAGCGTTGGCGATAGCGCGACACGCACGCCGGCCTTAACGTGATAATCGTCCGCACTGCGATTTAGCGCGGCGGGGTCGGGCTGATCGGTGTAGTCTACTCGCGCTGCACTGACCTCGGCATAGGGGGCGAAGGCCCCGTTCTGGCCAAACAATCCGGTCCAGCTCAATTCGCTGCGGTCATAGTTAAACGCCGAGTTCAATGCGACCGGCGAAGCGACGATGTCGCTGTTGAGATATTGCACATCGGAGAAGCGTGCCCGCAAAACGCTCGAAAGCAGCGCATTGCTATAACCGAGTTCTAAATTGGCGCCGTCGGTTTGATTTTTGTTGATGCTCTGCCCATCGTAATTGATATACGCCCCTACCGTGCCCGTAAGACCCGACTGGATGAGATAGGTGATATTGGCGTTAGCGGAGCCCGCGAAGCGAAGCGGCTCGTCAAATCCATTTTCGTTGTCGAATACATTGTTATTGAAGTAATCCAGCATGCTTCCGGTGGCCGTCAAGTTCGCCACCGTGCTCGGGGTCACCGAGTTTAGCGTAAAACCTGCGCCGGAGCGGATAAAGGGTGAACCGCTCTGACTGATGAGACTTTGACTGGGGTTGGAGTCGTAGCCGATTTCCGAGAAGGCCCAAGGTACGAAATTGATACCCGGTGCGGCCGCAAAGCCAACGGGGGCAGGCACTGGCGCCGGCCCAACGACGCCTGCGGTCCATGGCCCGGGCGAGGTCTGCGCCGCTGCGGGCTGCAAAGCCGAAGCTGCCGCCAAAAGTGCTGTCAAGCTGATTAGCGTTCGCCCCATATGCTCCTCCCGTGCGGCAGGGTTCGGGCGCAAAGCAGCCGCACCCCCTGCTAGCTCCGCTCGTGGCCGCTGCCTTCGAGGAAAGCTGTTAAAGTTCAAACTAGCCGCAAAACTCCTTACGCAAAGAAAGCCGCAGACCCGCGCCTAGCGGCCGCCGCTTTTATTCGCCGCAACCGGCACAGGCGGCGAGACGCCGCCGGGGAGCGACAAGATCCCCTCAACCTCTACGTACGAGCTGGCGCCGAATTGAGTTGCGCGCGCGAAGGCTATGGCGAGTTCTTGCGCCACAACATAGGTCTTGCCGTTTATAATGATGCTTGCTTCTGTAGTGGATGTTCCCAATGAGAGCGACGCGGCGCCCTTGGTGAAGGTCTCGGTAAGGGAGGCGCTAGACACAGTCTCGCCTACCAAGCCGCCCGTTTGAACCGTCGTCGCGCTCCAGACGGTTGCGACACTTGATAAGCCACCCGCGCCGGCCTCGGCACCGGTTGTGGACGTGACGCTGAAGCCATCGCCGGAGGCAGTGACGGTCACCGAATCGGCGGAACCGGAATATCCTCGCGGGGAGTAGCTCGCTGCCGAACCGCTTTGGCTTTGCTGCACGAGGCCCGGTTCAGAGTATCCGCCACCCGCAAGCGCTGCGGGCGGGCAGCAAGGAAGCGAGAGAGCCAGCGCGGCGGGAATTGCAATCCGGCATAGTCTGGAGGTCGCGGGGTGCATGCGAATTCCTTCCTAGGGCAATACTGGAAAGAGGAACCGGCTCGCTATAAAGCGATTGAGCCCATAGGAGCCAGTTCCATTTAAGTAAGGCTCAGACTAGTAGCCGCCGCCGCCGCTCGCGGTGTTATAGCCGCCACCAACGGCGAGGTTGCCGCCGACACCGCTGCCAACGCCAGAGGCGCTAGATGCTACGGTGTTGACTTGGTTCATGCTGCCATAGTTGCCACTGCTAGAGGCGGTCGCCATAGCCGAGCCGCCTGTATTTTCGTTGACGGAGCCGCCCCAGCCGCTGCTCACGCTGCCGTAACTATCGGTCGAGGTTGAGCTTTTCCCCATGGCGCTGCCGGAACCATCGGTGCTGGTGGTAGCGCCAGCACTGTTGTTCGCAAAGGGGCCGCTGTTACCGTTAACGGTGATCACCCCGCCAACGCCAGCGCTGCTGGAGGTTTTACCGCCGTATCCCCCAGCGAACACGCTCGTGGAAAGAAGAGCGGAAACGGCGACAGCCGTCAGTACTGCGAAAAGTTTCATAATTATCTCCCCTAGCGCCCCACACGGAACGCCTAGTTGCCAGATTGTCGGTTTGCCGCTTCCCCCGTTGGTGCAATCTTCGGTTGCGGCTAGATGAGATGTACGCGATTCGGGAGTGCAAGAAATCGCGCACCGCAACTCTAGCTGGAATACCTGCGTAACTGTTGCCAATACGTTACATTACTACAAAAGTGCAGTATAGGTTGCATTTGCGGCCAGTAGTTCGCAACTTAACACTACACCAGGTTGCGTTCCGGGCCGCACACCATGATTCCGACAAACTTGGAGTCCAAGTTTGTCACGCGAAATCAAGCCGTTATATGGAGACCGCCTACGCGGGACCGGCGCCGCGGCCGCGTCTTAGAACTCCAGCACCATGCCATCGAAGGCTGGCACAACCGCGGATGGAAGCTTCGCCGCGAGTTCGTCGTAATCGATGTCGATGTGCAGATGGGTCAGCACCGCGCGGCGTGGCTGCATGCGCTCGATCCAGCTCAGCGCTTTCTCCACGGAGAGATGGCTCGGGTGCGAGGTGTAGCGCAGCGAATTTAGTATCCACAGGTCGAGTCCGGAGACATACTGAAGCGCCTCCTGCGGGATGTCGTTCAAATCGCACGAATAGGCTACGCCCCCGACCCTGATTCCGAGCGTGTCGATATCGCCGTGGATCTGCCGGAACGGCTGGAATGTGAGATCGCCGCCAGGGCCGCCAATGGTGAAGGGGGCATGATTTTCAATCGTATGCGCCTTCAGGATCGGGGGATAGCTCGATCCCGCGGGGGTCTCGAAGCAATAGTCGAAGCGGGTGCAGAGGAGTCCCAGCGTGCGCGGGTCGGCCCACACGTCGACGCGGCGGCGATTCATGTAGCAAAGCATGCGCAGATCGTCGATTCCGTGCGTGTGATCGGCATGGTCATGCGTGTAGATCACACCATCGAGCCGCTTAACTTCCGCGGAGAGAAGCTGTTCGCGCAGATCGGGCGAGGTGTCGATCAGCACCGCCGTCCGGCCCTCCGGTGCGATCTTTTCAACCAGGATCGAGGCGCGCCGGCGCCGGTTCTTCGGGTTATCCGGATTGCAAGCGCCCCAGTCGTTGCCGACGCGCGGAACGCCCGTTGAGGCACCGCAGCCGAGGATCGTGATTCGCAGCGTCATCCAGCCCCCGCTCTATTTATCCCCGCGCGGCTCGTGCCGCGTATGAAACGCACCGGGACGAATTGCACCGCTCTCCGTAAAGAACTCAGCGACCCTCCCCTCACCCTGTCTCTCTCCCAGCAAGCTCGCCTTGGCGGGCGTGCAACTCAACATAACCGCATCCGCAAGCGGATGCGGTGGGAGAGGGAACGTTGTTGCACGCTCAGCGCCATGTTCAAGCGTCCCTTCTTTCATGGGGAGAAGGACAGGATGAGGGGCGGAATCGTGCATAGATGACTCAGCCGGATTCGATGTCATGCGGAGCCGCTGTTGCTCGCGGCTGCGCCGGCAACGTCCCTTGCCTTCCCGAACAGAGTGAAAAAATTCGTTGTTGTGATTCGCTCCACCTCGGCTTCGCTCACGCCCTTCACCTCAGCCAGAACCCTAGCTGTGTGTCTAACGAAGGCCGGCTCGTTGCGTTTGCCGCGGTGCGGGTGGGGCGCAAGGAACGGTGCGTCGGTTTCGACCAGCAGACGGCTGAGTGGCAACGCTGCGGCAAGCTCGCGCAATGCGCCCGATTTCGGGAAGGTCAGTATGCCGGAGAACGACACGTAAAGTCCGAGCTCGATGCCGGTCTCCGCGAGTGCCCGGCCGCCCGTATAGCAGTGCAGCAGCGCCTTGAACGCGCCCTTCTCCATCTCCTCGCGAAGGATGCGTGCCGCGTCCTCATCGGCATCGCGCGTATGGATGATGAGCGGCAAGCCGGTCTCTCGCGCCGCCGCAATGTGCCGCCGGAAGCCGGTTTCCTGGTCCTCGCGGCTGCTTTTTTGATAAAAATAGTCGAGGCCGGCCTCGCCGAGGGCCACCGCGCGCGGATGCGCCGTCAGCTTGACGAGATCTGCGGCCGTGATATCGCGCTCTGCACCCGCATGATGCGGATGCGTCCCAACGGAGCAAGTCACGTCCGCAAAGCGCTCTGCGACGGCAAGAACTTCGGGGAACTTGCTCACGAGCGTGCAGACCGTGAGCATATGGCCGACGCCGGCGCTTCGCGCGCGCGCCACGGTGCCGTCTAACCCGGCGGCAAAATCGGGGAAGTCCAGATGGCAATGACTATCGACTAACATCCTACAATCCGTACGCTACACTGTTGCGCATGCGATTAAGGCCCCCTCATCCCAACCCTCTCCCCAAGGGGAGAGGGAGTCTGCTGCGGCCTCTCCCTTTGGGGAGTTTGGGCGTCCCTTCTCCCCTCGGGGAGAAGGACAGGATGAGGGGGTCTTGGCCTCGTATCGAGCTTTATTCCACGTCGTCACTCCGCCGCGCGGGTTTCATCCTCAACATAGCGCGGGAAAACCGGTTGTGGAGTGGCGATGATTGTCCCCGGCTTTAGCGCGCAATCGCGCTCCAGCGACGCGAAACTTCTCTCCTCCGCCGGCACGCCAAGCTGATCCAGGAACTTCGGCGCGGAAGCAGGCACATAAGGCTGGCTCAAGATCGCCACGCGCCGCACCACCTCGGCTGTCACGTACAGCACCGTGCCCATGCGCGCCGGGTCCGTCTTTTTCAACGACCAGGGCTCCTGCGCCGCGAAATACCGATTCGCTTCGGCTACGACGTGCCAGATAGCTTCAATCGATTTGTGGATGGCCTGCCGGTCCATGGCCTCGCGGCAGATCGGCAAAAGGCTGAGAGCCGCTTCGAGCAGCGGCGCGTCCGCCTCGGTGAAGTTGCCCGGCTCCGGGATGCGGCTTGCGCAGTTTTTCGCGATCATCGACAGCGAGCGCTGGGCGAGATTACCGAGGTCGTTTGCGAGGTCCGCATTGATGCGGTTGACAATCGCTTCATGCGTGAAACTGCCGTCATGCCCGAAGGGAACCTCGCGCAGGAAGAAATAGCGCACCGGATCGGCGCCATAGGCCGCGGCCATATCGAGCGGGGCAACCACGTTGCCCACCGACTTCGACATTTTCTCGCCCTTGTTGTACAAAAAGCCGTGGCTGAACACGCGCTCCGGCAAGGGAATTTTGGCTGACATCAGGAAGGCCGGCCAATAGACCGCATGGAATCGCGTGATGTCCTTGCCGATCACGTGCAACTGGGCGGGCCAGCGCTCTTTCCAGACTTTCGAACGGATCTTGGGAAAACCCGCAGCCGTGATGTAGTTCGTCAGCGCATCGACCCAGACATAGATGATGTGCCCTGGCGCGCCGGGCACGGGGATGCCCCAATCGAGCGTCGTCCGCGAGATGGACAGGTCCTGCAACCCGCCCTTGACGAAGCTGACGATCTCGTTGCGCCGCTCGGCCGGCAGGAGGAAATCCGGCTTTTCCTCGTAAAGCTTCAAAAGCTTCTTTTCGTATTTGGACAGGCGGAAGAAATAGGTCTGCTCCTCCGTCCACTCCACGGGCGTCCCCTGCGGCCCAAGACGCACGCCGTTCGCGCCGAGCACCGTTTCGTTTTCGGCATAGAAGGCTTCGTCGCGGACCGAGTACCAGCCCGAATAGCCGGCGAGGTAGATGTCGCCTGCCTTCTCCATGCGCCGCCAAATTTCCGAAACCGAATCGAAATGCCGCGGCTCCCTTGTCGAGATGAAATCGTCGTAAGCGATGTTCAGGCCGGCCAGCATATCCTTAAATTTACGGGTGTTTTCCTCCGCCAACTCTAGCGGCGCCACCCCAAGCTTGGCAGCGGTTTGCTTCATTTTTAGGCCGTGCGCGTCCACGCCCGTGACAAAGAACACCGGATGTCCGTCCAGCCGCTTGAAGCGTGCCAGGGCGTCCGTCGCGATAGCCTCGTAAGCGGGCCGCGTTCGAGGCAGCTTAGAAAGCCCGCGGATACTTCTGTGGCTGCCGCCGCCTGTGCGAGCGTGAGCTTGCGGCTGCGCCTGAGTTGCCGCAACCTGTGTCCAATCGACACCTCCCGCGCTTTGGCGCTTTGCTTCGCAGCATCAGGCTTTTCCAGGGGACCAAGCGACTGCCGGATTGCGCCGATATTCAAACCTTTTTTAACGCGATGACTTTGAATCCGCTTTAGCTGCTCAACCTGCCGGGCAG
>JBKQIH010000283.1:0-23087 GCA_052148445.1 Rhodomicrobium sp. | reverse complement strand
CCAATCGAAAGGCATGCAACCCCCGTAGTCGCGATTATTGGAAGGTAAAATGCGGACAGGCCTTTAACCGAACTCGCCCGGCGGCTCGTCGATAACGAAGGGGAACTCCTCGTCGAGAAGACGCTCGTCACTTAGTTCCAACTGACCGGTCGAATATTTCATCGGACCGGCTTCGCCTTGCCGCTCCGTTGGATAAGGAGCGATCAGGACGTCCGTCTGGAACAAAGCATTTTTAAAGGCCACGATACCGCGAACCACGTAAAAGTCGCCGTCCTTATGACCGGCATAGCGGGGCAGAAAAACATCGCCTCTAAATTCTTCATCGGCTTTATTTCTGAGCGCCTCACGCGCCTTCTTTTTGGCGTCCTCGCGCTGCTTGGCGCTTAATTCAGGCCGCCATGGCGCCTGGTCGAGGTTCGAGATGAATATAAAGCGGCCGAGCTGGCCTCTTACAAAATGAAAGAAAAATTCGGTATAGTCGATCAACACTGTGCGGCGGAGTTGCAGTGCGCCGGTGTCGTTCAGTTCGTAAATCGGTTTATTGGACCAGTCGAGAAAATGGGCCGGTGCGCCAGTCTTAAAGAGGAGAAATCTTTCATTAGGCGGCGGTACCTCCAAGTCCCGGAGGCTGATAAGTTGATAGCCTTCGTTGCCACCGTAGAAACTTAGCGGCATATTCCGTATATCGTTGCGGCTTGGCAGCCTATACGGCGCCCTAAGGCGAATTTCTTCTTCGATTTTCTTCCTAAACTCGGCTTCTGTATTTCTAAACGCGGGTACAAACATGATACAACAACCTTTAATACTGCTGCACCTATAGCCACATATATCAATCTGACTGTTAAGCCGGCGTTCGCGAATTGTCAAGACTTAAAAAGATACCAATTATCAGAAGGGGTTGCGCGCATTGAGCGGTGGGCGGATGGCTGCCGCGGTTTGCCATCGCAGCGCCGGAGCGGTAAAACTAACTCCCAACAAGCAGGAGGCGCGCGATGAGCAAGGTTGCTTTTATTGGATTGGGCGTGATGGGCTACCCCATGGCTGGGCATATCCGCACTAAGGGCGGTCACGATCTCACCGTCTATAATCGCACGCTTGGCAAGGCGCAGGCCTGGGTTGCCGAGTTCGGCGGTCAGGTGGCTGCGACGCCGCAAGAAGCGGCGAAGGATGCGGAGTTCGTGTTCTCCTGCGTTGGAAACGATGACGATTTGCGCTCGGTGACAACGGGCGCGCGGGGCGCTTTCCATGGCCTCCAGCCCGGCGCGATTTTCATCGACAACACGACGGCCTCGGCGGGCATTGCGCGCGAGCTTTATGCCGCCGCCTCCGAACGCGGCGCGCACTTTCTCGATGCACCCGTGTCCGGCGGCCAGGCCGGCGCCCAAAATGGCGTGCTCACGGTGATGGTGGGCGGCGACCCGGAACCCTTCGCCAAGGCAGAGCCGGTGATCGCCAATTACGCGCGGGCGGTGAGGCTGCTCGGGCCCTCGGGCTCGGGCCAGCTAACCAAGATGGTCAACCAAATCTGCATCGCGGGGCTTGTGCAGGGGTTATCGGAGGGCATTCACTTCGCGCAAAAATCGGGCCTCGATGTTGCCGCCGTGATCGATACGATTTCCAAAGGCGCGGCGCAGTCCTGGCAAATGGAAAACCGCTGGAAGACCATGTCGGAGGGCAAATTCGACTTCGGCTTCGCGGTGGATTGGATGCGCAAGGACCTCGCCATCTGCCTCGAAGAGGCTAGGCGTAACGGCGCGCATTTGCCCGTCTCCGCGCTCGTCGATCAGTTTTATGCCGAAGTCCAGTCGATGGGCGGCAAACGCTGGGATACGTCGAGCCTCATCGCGCGGCTGAACCGCAAATAGGCGTGGATTCAAAGCGGCGAGCGTAAAATCCGAGTGGCGTCGTTGCGAGCGAAGCGAAGCAGTCCAGGGCCAATAGTGACGGCTGCCGTTACGGATCGCCACGGCGGCGAAGGCCGCCTCGCGATGACGGTGCGTCCGATTGATTGCAGGCTGCTTAAGTGGCGAAGCCGTGCTCATGTGCATCGAGGACATGCCCGGCTAAGTAAAGCGAGCCGGTCACCATGATGCGCACCGGGCCGCGCGCGAGTTTTCTGCTTTTGGCAAAGGCCGCCTCTAGGCTGCCTGCCGGGTCGGCCGCGATGCCTTCCCGGTGGGCGATGGCCGCCAAATCCTCGGCCCGGTAGGCGTTAACCTGGCCTGGAATTTCGATGGTGGCCGCAAGCTCCGTCAGCCCATGGAAATGCCGCAGGAAGCCCCCCGCGTCCTTGTTCGAGAGCATGCCGACGATCAGGTGAATGGGGCTCGGAACACGCTCGTCGAGATCGGCGAGCGCGCGCGCTACGACCTCGCCGGCAGCGGGGTTATGGCCGCCATCGAGCCAGATTTCCGAGCCGGCGGGGGCCAATTCATGCAGCTTGCCCGGAGACAGCCGTTCCAGCCGCGCCGGCCAGGTCGCCGTTGTCAGCCCCTTCGCAATGGCCTCCTCCGATATGCGGAAACCCTCCAGCCGGCGCGCAGCGGCAATCGCAGTGCCGGCGTTTTCCAGCTGATGCCGGCCGAACAGCCGCGGAACCGGCAGATCGAGCAAGCAATCTTCGTCTTGGAAAACGAGGCGGCCCTGCTGCTCGAAGACATCCCAGTTCCGGTCCGCCGCGATGACCGGAGCGCCGAGTGCCCGGGCCCGCGCATCGATCACGCCCATCGCGTTTTCGGACTGTTTAGACACAATCGCGGGCCGGCCGCGCTTCAGGATACCCGCCTTTTCCCCGGCGATGGCCTCAATCGTATCGCCAAGAAACGAGCAATGGTCGAGTGAGATGGGCGTCACGATGGTGGCGAGCGGCTCCCCGATGACGTTGGTGGCATCGAGCCGCCCGCCGAGCCCCGTTTCGAGCAATACGATGTCGGCAGGGTTTTCCGAAAACGCCAAAAAGGCCGCGGCCGTCGTGATCTCGAAAAAAGTGATGGGCTCGCCCCCATTCGCGGCCTCGGCCCTGCTTAAGATGTCCGCGAGGTGCCGCTCCCCGATGGGCCGCGCGCCGCCCGGGCTGGCCAGCACGATCCGCTCGTGAAAACGGCGCAAATGCGGCGAGATGAACGCATGCGTCCGGTAGCCGGCCGCTTCAAGCATTCCCTTCAAGAAGGCGACGGACGACCCCTTCCCATTAGTGCCCGCCACATGAATGACAGGGGGGATCCGCCGGTGCGGATCGCCAAGCGCATGCAACAGCCGCTCCACCCGCCCGAGAGAGAGGTCGATGCTCTTCGGGTGAAGCTTCTCAAACCGTGCTAGAAGGCTCTCGGTCTTTTGGGGCTGCAAGGCATGGTCCTGGGTTTTAAGGACAGCGGGCACAATGCCTGGATACGCTATCCCGTAACAGCTGGAACGGTTCTTTGGCTCACGAAGGCGGATTTGCCGTGGCGGCAGCCCCCGAATCCGGCTGACCTTCGCCGGCAGCCTGCTCCGTATTGGACGCGGCGATCTGCTCGGCTGTGGCCGGCAGATTGATTTCCATTCCGCCGCCGGCAGCTTTTTTGCGGACCTTCACGTTATTCATCCCTGCGCGGTGCCTGCGCTCGGTGACGAGCAGGCTGCACACGCGGCTCAAGGTCTCGCGCAAATCGTGCCGGTGCACGACCATGTCGATCATGCCATGCGCCAAAAGGTATTCCGACCTTTGGAAGCCATCCGGTAGTTTCTCGCGGATCGTTTGCTCAATCACGCGGGGGCCGGCAAAGCCGATCAGCGCACCGGGCTCGGCGATATGAATATCGCCCAGCATCGCGTAGGATGCGGTCACGCCGCCGGTCGTGGGATTGGTAAGGACAACGATATAGGGCAGCCTCGCCTCGCGCAGGCGCTGCACGGCAACGGTTGTGCGCGGCATCTGCATTAGCGAGAGGATACCCTCCTGCATGCGCGCGCCACCCGAGGAAACGAAAAGAATATATGGAACCTTCAGTTCAACGGCCCTCATCATGCCCGTGATGATCGCCTCTCCGGCCGCCATGCCGAGCGAGCCGCCCATGAAGGAAAAATCCTGCACAGCCGCCATCACCGGCAAACCGTCGAGCGTGCCGAACCCTGTGAGGATCGCGTCGTTCATGCCGGTCTTGGCCCGTGCCTCCTTGAGCCGTTCCGCGTAGCGCTTTTCGTCGCGGAACTTCAAGGGATCGGTTGGGACATCCGGCGCGGACACAGCTTCGAACTTGCCGCCGTCGAAAAACGACTTCAGCCGCGCCTCCGCGCCGATGCGCATGTGATAACCCGAACCCGGGATCACGAATTGGTTGGTCTCGAGGTCTTTGTGAAAGACCATCTGCCCTGTCTCTGGGCATTTCACCCAGAGATTTTCCGGCATCTCCCGCTTTTGCCAAAGGCCACGGATTTTAGGCCGGACGACGTTGTTGATCCAGTTCACGTATCCTCACGCCTTTCATGCCGCGCTGGGTGGGGCTCGCCGAAATCCTCTATGCTGCCTTCATACCGGAGGAAAGCTGCCCGACCAGATCCAAAACTGTTCCTATGGTTAAGTCTGTGGCGTGCTGGGAACCGTCAAGGCTCTGGGCGATAGCATCCACCAGCACGGAGCCAACCACGACGCCATCGGAAACCCCCGCAATGCCTTTGGCTTGCTCTGGCGTCCGCACGCCAAAGCCTACCACGACCGGCAGCGGAGTACGCCCCTTGATGCGTGTGACATTTCGCTCCACCGCGCTCAAATCCGGCGCCCGCGTTCCGGTAACTCCAGCGATTGAAACGTAATAGACGAAACCGCTGGTATTGGCCAGCACGCTATCGAGCCGCCGGTCCGTGGTCGTCGGCGCCGTCAGGCGGATAAAGCTCAATCCTGCGGCGAGCGCAGGCAGGCAGAGTTCGTCGTCGGCCTCGGGCGGCACGTCGACGACGATCAGCCCATCGATACCGGCCTCCACCGCTTCGCCGAGAAACCGGTCCACCGGAAACACATAGATAGGATTGTAATACCCCATCAGAATGATTGGCGTGTCATTGTCGGTTTCGCGAAAACTCCTAACCATTTCCAGCGTCTTGCGCATGGTCTGCCCCGAACGCAGGGCGCGCTGCGACGCTCTTTGAATGGCGGGGCCATCCGCCATGGGGTCGGAAAATGGCATGCCAAGCTCGATGATATCCGCCCCAGCCTTCGGCAATCCCTTCAGGATTTCCAGCGAGGTGGCGTAATCGGGATCGCCCGCCGTCGTGAAGGTAACGAGCGCCTTGCTCTTCGCCTCCGCCAATCTCGCAAAAGTCCTCGTTATCCGATCCATCGAAAACCGCTCATTTTTTGAAGTTATTGGGCTGAAAGCCAGCTAGATTTCCATTCCGAGGTGCCCTGCAACGGCGAAAATATCCTTATCGCCGCGTCCGCACATGTTCATAACGAGGAGATTGCTAGGCGGCAAGGCCGGCGCGAGCTTGGTCACATAGGCGAGCGCGTGCGCAGGCTCCAGCGCGGGGATGATGCCTTCGAGGCGCGTGCAAATCTGAAACGCATCGAGGGCCTCGCGGTCGGTCGCCGACACATAGGTAACGCGGCCCGTGTCGCGCAGCCAGGAATGCTCGGGGCCGATGCCAGGATAGTCGAGGCCTGCGGAGATCGAATGGCCGTCGAGGATTTGGCCATCGTCGTCCTGCAAGAGATAGGTCCGGTTGCCATGAAGCACGCCGGGCCGTCCTCCGTTCAAGGAGGCGCAATGCCCATTCGGCACATCGAGGCCACGGCCCGCCGCCTCGACTCCATAGATCGAGACAGAGCGGTCATCGAGGAAGGTGTGGAACAGACCCATGGCGTTCGAGCCGCCGCCGATGCACGCCACAAGCGTATCCGGCAGCCGCCCTTCGGCCGCCATCATCTGCTCGCGGACCTCTTTGCCGATAATCGATTGAAAATCGCGCACCATGGCTGGGTAGGGGTGCGGCCCCGCAACCGTGCCGATGATGTAAAACGTATCCTCGACATTGCCCACCCAATCGCGCAGCGCCTCATTCATCGCGTCTTTGAGCGTCGCCGTGCCGGAGATCACCGGCCGCACTTCGGCGCCGAGCAAGCGCATGCGGAACACGTTCGGGCTTTGGCGCTCGATATCGGTCTGGCCCATATAGACCACGCAAGGCAGGCCGAAGCGCGCCGCGACGGTAGCGACAGCAACGCCATGCTGACCCGCGCCGGTCTCGGCGATGATGCGCCTCTTTCCCATCCGCCTTGCGAGCAGAATCTGGCCGAGGCAGTTATTGATCTTGTGCGAGCCGGTGTGATTGAGTTCGTCGCGCTTGAAATAGACTTTCGCGCCGCCGAAATGCTCCGTCAGCCTCTGGGCAAAATAAAGCGGGCTTGGCCGCCCGGCGTAATGGGCGTTAAGATCCTGCAGTTCGGCAAGGAATTCAGGGTCGGTTTTCGCTTTCGTGTAAGCGGCCTCAAGTTCGAGGATGAGCGGCATCAGCGTTTCGGCCACGAAACGCCCGCCGTAAAGACCGAAATGTCCCCTCTCATCGGGCCCAGTACGGAAGCTGTTCAAGTTCAGCGGCGTCTCAGGTGTCACGGACATGATGGTTTCCTTAAAGGGCCGGGGTTTAAGCCCGGATGGCCGGTTCGAAGGTTTTTGCGGCCGTTATGAACTGACGTATGAGTGCGGGGCTCTTCACGCCGGGCGAGGTCTCCACACCCGAGGAGACATCGACGGCTAAAGCGCCGCTCGCGCTTAATGCTGCAAGCACATTAGCGGAATTGAGGCCGCCTGAAAGCATGAAATCGGGTCTAAGCGACGCCTTTGGCAGCCAAGTCCAATCAAAAGGCACGCCGTTTCCGCCGGGAAGAGCGCCGGGGATGGCCGGCGCCGTTGCGTCGAACAGCAAAAACGCGGCGGCGGACTCAAATTGGCGCGCGGCGGCGATATCCTGAGGCGTGCCCACCTTTATCGCCTTGATAACAGGAGTTTTCGACAGCGCGTGCACAGCGGCGACGCGGTCCAAGCTCTCATCGCCGTGCAGCTGCAGGAAGGCAGGCCGCACATCGCCCACGATTGCCTCAATCGCAGCGTCGCTGGAATTAACGGTCAAGGCGACGGTTTTTATCCGCTTTTCCGCCCGCCGCGCGAGGCTAGCCGCTAGCTTCAGCGAAACGTGCCTTGGGCTTCTTTCGAAGAAGACGAAGCCAGCATAATCGGCACCGGCCTCGATGGCTGCTTCCAAAGCTTCTTCAGTGGAAAGTCCGCAAATTTTTACTAAGACGCTCATTCTTCTTATGGTTGCATAGGCTTTGGCGGGGGCCGGCGCCCGCTTGGACCGGTTAGCGTAACACAAAACCGGCTTTAGAGGTACGACCGTAATGGCCGCTGGGTTGCGGGGGTGATAGACGTGCCCGGGCTCGCCTGCAAGCCGGCTTTCAAAGTTTCAGCCTCGCGCTTCCAAATCGCGGCCTCCTTGGACCGCGCGCGAGCTGCCTTTCGCCAATGCCCCTGACCCAGCCAGACCGCGGCCGCGCCGAGAAAGATCCCAATGAACATCGCGATGAAAAGATAGACAAAAAAGGGAGCCTCGATGGAGGGCACTAAATTTCTGTCGGAAAAGGGGCTGAGCGGGTCGAGAACGAACTTCACGGGTTCGCGATTGGCGACCGCAAAGGCCGCGACAACGCCGCCCAGCACGCAAAGGAGAAGAACTTTGATGAAACGCTTCATGGGTCTTGCACTACCGGCCGGCGGGTTAGGAGGACTTTGCCGCCTTTTTGCGGCCCTTTGGCTTCTCCGCTACCGGCTCTGGGGGATTAAGCCTGATCCGCAGTTCTTTACCGGTCTTGAAGTAGGGAACATACTTTTCCGATACCTCGACTTGATCCCCGGTCCGGGGGTTACGGCCAACCCTGGCGGGTCTATGCTTAACGGAAAAAGCGCCGAAGCCGCGAAGCTCCACACGGTCCCCCCGGGCCAAGGCGCTGGTGATCTCTTCAAAAATCACGTTGACGATCTTTTCCACATCCCGGTGCATCAGGTGAGGATTACCGCCTGCAAGCTTTTCGATCAGTTCCGACTTAATCATTGCAGTGTCTCATTTTTTTTCGTGGCTCAAGGGTGCCAAATCGAGAACAATCCGTCAAGCGGCCGGTCCGTGAGCGATTCCAGCCCGTTCATTATGCTCGCATCGGCGAGCGCGCCGAGCCCCAGCTTGTTCGCGATCGAAGCCATCGATGCCCGGAACAGGTCTAGCTCGGAGCTCGATTTCGGCTTCCAATCCTTAACCTTAAGTCCAGATTCGACCTTGCGCTTATCGGTGAACCACTTGGTGGCGGTCTGTTCGTCGCCGATGGCATCGATCAGCCCGATTTTCAGGGCTTGCCGGCCTGTATAGATACGGCCCGTCTTGATTTCGTCCAGCGATGCCGCAACATCTTTGCGCCGTTCCGAGACCAGGTTCACGAACCAAATCTGCGATTCTTTGACCAGTTCCTCAGCGAGCCGTTTTGCATCCTCGCTGGTGGGTGAAAACGGCGAAGGCTCCGCCTTGAGCGGCCCGCTGCGGATTTCATCCACCTTCACGCCGAGCTTCGAGAGCAAATCGCTGACCTCGGCCCATTGGAAGATCACGCCGACCGAACCGGTGATCGTATTGCCGCGCGCGACGATATAGTCAGTCGCGATGCCGGCCAGATAAGCCGCGGACGTCGCGGCGGTTCCGAATACAGCCGCAACCGGCTTTTCTTTCGCAAGCGCGCGCAAATCCTCGTAAAGCGCCTCGCCTCCGGCCGTCGTGCCGCCAGGGCTATCCACATAGACGATCACCGCCTTGACATGGCTTTCCTTGCGTAGCTTCTCCAAAAGCTCGTGCCGCTTCCGGCTGTCGCCGATGAAGCCGCTGATGGTGACGCGCGCGATGTGATCGGTTCCAAAGGCTGAAAGAGGCTCGTTATCCCCCCTCGCGGCGGCGAACGCGATGGCCGCCACGATGGCGAAGATCGCCAGCACGCGCCAAATTGTAAGCCGGCGCCTGAGACGGCGCCGGTCGATGAGAATGTCCGAGTCCAACGTCATAGGCCCACCCTCCGCAAGAACGGGCTGGCGCCCGGTTGAAACGCCAGCCTACCTCTTACACCGAAATTGCCGGCTCCAGTTTGCCGTTCACGCGCAGCCGGAAAGCCGGCACCGGGTCCGATAAACCAAGCCGCTAAGCTCGCCGGTTAAGGGTCCCCGCCTTCGCGGGGACAACGCTAAGAAAAGTGAGCCCGGTTATCGGCTTCTCACTCTTTGTCTTTAGTTTGAGCCTTGTTTAAGGCCGCACCGAGAATATCGCCGAGCGACGCACCGCTATCGGTCGAGCCGAATTGAGCCACGGCTTCCTTTTCCTCCGCGATCTCAAGCGCCTTGATCGACAGCCCGATCTTGCGGCCGCTCTTGTCGACTTGTGTGACGACCGCATCGACCATATCGCCCGTTGAGAAGCGTTCCGGGCGCTGCTCGCTGCGGTCGCGCGAAAGGTCGCCGCGCCGGATGAAAGCGGTCACATCGGTTCCCGCGATCTTCACGTCGATGCCGGCATCCTTGACCTCGATCACCTCGCAAGTGACGGTAGCGCCCTTCTTCAGGGCCGCCGCGGCTTGGAACGGATCGGTGGCAAGCTGCTTGATGCCAAGGCTGATGCGTTCTTTTTCTGGATCGGTCTCGAGCACCATCGCGCGCACGGTGTCGTTCTTGTTGTAGTCCTTGATCGCTTCCTCGCCCGGGCGCTGCCAATCGAGGTCCGACAAATGGACCATGCCGTCTATGCCGCCATCGAGACCGATGAACAGGCCGAACTCGGTGATATTGCGGACCTGGCCTTCCACTGTGGACCCTTTGGGATGATTCGCGGTGAACCCATCCCACGGATTTTCCTGCGTCTGTTTCAGGCCGAGAGAAATCCGGCGCTTGCCCGAATCGACTTCAAGCACCTGAACCTCGACCTCCTGGCTCGTCGAAACGATCTTGCCGGGGTGAACGTTCTTCTTCACCCAGCTCATCTCGGAGACGTGGATGAGGCCTTCGACACCGGCCTCAAGCTCGACGAACGCGCCGTAATCGGCGATGTTCGTCACCGTTCCCTTGAACTTGCCGCCGATCGGGTACTTGGCCTCGATGCCGGCCCACGGGTCGGAGCCGAGCTGCTTCATGCCGAGGCTGATGCGCTGCGTCTCCGGATTGATGCGGACGATCTGCACCTTGACGGTATCGCCGACATTCAAGATTTCGGTCGGATGGTTGACGCGCTTCCATGCCATGTCGGTGACATGCAAGAGCCCGTCGATGCCGCCCAAATCGATAAAGGCGCCGTAATCGGTGATGTTTTTGACGACGCCGTCGACAACTTGGCCTTCTTCGAGCTTGGCCACGATCTCTGAGCGCTGCTCGGCGCGCGTCTCTTCCAGAACGGAGCGGCGGGAGACAACGATATTGCCGCGCCTGCGATCCATCTTCAGGATCTGGAAGGGCTGCGGCACGTTCATGAGCGGGGTCACGTCCTTGATGGGGCGGATATCGACCTGGCTACCGGGAAGGAATGCAACCGCGCCATCGAGATCGACGGTGAAGCCGCCCTTGACGCGGTTGAAGATCACGCCCTCGACCTTCTCGCCGGCTGTGAATTTCTGTTCGAGCTTGGTCCAGCTATCTTCGCGGCGTGCCTTTTCACGGCTCAGCACCGCTTCGCCGGCGGCGTTCTCGATCCGCTCGACATAGACTTCAACCTCGTCGCCAACATGCACGGTCGGCGCCTGTACCGAGGAGCCGAACTCCTTGAGCGGCACGCGGCCTTCGGTCTTTAGCCCGACGTCGATAACCGCGAGATCCTTTTCGATGGCGACAATTTTGCCCTTTACCACCGCGCCTTCGGCGGGCGCCGATCCGGATAGCGACTCGTCGAGGAGTGCTGCGAAGTCATCGGCTGTCGGATTGTATTCCCTGGCCTTTGGCTCTATTGTTTGCGTTGCGATCATTAAAACTCCGATGGCCGAAGCCAGTGCCTGCGTTAGTGTTGAACTGACGGCCCGCCGGACTCGCGAGTTCCAGCGCCGTCATCATGCGTATCCCGATTGCCGCCAAAGCCGGTGGTTCAGGGAAAGGACCACACGCACCATAGACCACGGCAGCCCGCCCCATTGGAGCGCGCCAGCATGATTTATCTGCAGCTCCCGGCTTTATCAATAAGTTCCAGAGCAGCGGCGAAGGCTTTTTCTATATCTAACTCTGTCGTATCGAGCAAGAGCGCGTCTTCAGCGGGCCGCAAAGGAGAAACCGGCCGTTCCCGGTCCCGGCGGTCGCGCTCCTCGATTTCGGCGAGCACCGTCTCCTCGGTGATATCGACCCCGTATCCTCTAAGCTCGGCATAGCGGCGGCGCGCGCGGGCCTCAGCGCTTGCCGTGACGAAAATCTTAGCCTCCGCTTCGGGGCAGACCACCGTGCCGATATCGCGCCCTTCGACCACGGCTCCGCGTGGATTTGCCGCGAAACTTCGCTGAAAGGAAAGGAGTGCGGCGCGCACTTCCGGAATGGCGGCAACGATCGATGCGGCCTCTCCGTTTCCCTTAAGCCTGAGATTAGGGTCCGATAGCGTGGACGGATCGAGGCGGCGGGCGGCGGCGGCCGCGGCTTCCTTATCTGCGAGGGCGTGCCCGCCCGCAAGGACATCGCGCGCCACGGCGCGGTAGAGCGAGCCCGTGTCGAGGTGACCGAGATGGTAGTGCTGCGCGATCCGCCTTGCGAGCGTGCTTTTTCCCGCCGCTGCCGTTCCGTCAATCGCAATAATCATAGCTATTTGCCCCCGCCCGCGCCGCCCGCTTCCGCGAAGGAAGCGCCCAACGTTTCCATGAGCCCCCTAAACTCCGGAAAGCTCGTGGCAATCATGGAAACATCGTCTACCGTAACGGATTCCTCAGCAGCCAGCCCGAGCACCAAAAACGCCATTGCGATCCTGTGATCCATATGTGTCGCGACGGCCGCGCCGCCCTTCACTTGCCCCGAGCCCGTGACCGCGAGCGTATCGCCGCGGGCCTCCGCGTGAACCCCGCACGCGCTCAAGCCCGCCACCATGGCCGCCAGCCTGTCGCTTTCCTTGACGCGAAGCTCCGCAAGGCCGTCCATCGCTGTGGTCCCCCGGGCGAAGGCCGCCAGCGCCGCAAGAATGGGATATTCGTCGATCATGGAGGGCGCGCGTTCCGCTGGAACGTGTACCCCTCGAAGCTGGCTCGATCTTGCCCGTAAATCCGCGACAGGTTCCCCGTTCAGCTCGCGCTCATTTTCGAAAGTTAAGCTGGCTCCCATTTCCGCCAGCGTTGTGTAGAAGCCCGTCCGGGTCGGATTAACGAGCACGTTGCGGATCAGAACGTCCGAACCCGGGCACAAAACGGCGGCGGCGGCGAGGAATGCAGCCGAGCTTGGATCGCCTGGAACCGTGACCGGCTTTCCGTGCAACGTCTTGCACCCCTCGACCGATACCCGGATCCCGCCTTCCACCGGTGCGGCCGAAACCGCAGCTCCGAAGTAAGCCAGCATCTTTTCGGTGTGATCGCGCGTTTGTTCCGCCTCGATCACCGAAGTACGCCCCCCGGTCAAGAGCCCGGCGAGCAGGATTGCGGACTTAACCTGCGCGGATGGCACAGGGAGCCGGTATTCGATGGGAACGAGCGCAGAGCTGCCAACGAGCGTCAACGGCAAAGTGGCGCGCCCTCCCTCCTCGATTTGCAGACCCATTTTCTTTAGCGGATCGAGAACGCGCCCCATCGGACGCTTCTGCAGGGAGCTGTCCCCAGTGAAAATCGTGCGGATGGGATGTCCCGCCACGACGCCCATCATCAGGCGTGCGCCGGTGCCGGAATTGCCGAAGTCGAGCGGCTCAGCGGGCTCAATCAGGCCTCCCAGCCCCGATCCAGTGACAATCCAGCGATCGCCCTCCTTTCGCACGTCCGCGCCAAGCTGTCGCAAGGCGCGCGCCGTGCACAGGATATCCGCGGATTCGAGCAGTCCCTCGATCTCGGTGCGGCCCTCCGCCAGCGCTCCGAGGATCAACGCGCGGTGCGAAATGGATTTATCGCCGGGCACCAGGACAGCACCTTGCAAGCGTTGCGATTTGCGCGACATAAGCGGCTTTGCAGCGGAGAGAGGCAGAGACATCGGCCGGCAGCCTTGAGTTTGGAGGCGGAACAGTATCTTATCAGATCGCCATAGACCCTTGTCAGTCCTCGCTGTCAATGCAGCGCAGAGCCCTGGCGCACAATTTTACGATGCCTCGTTCTCTTTGTCTTTGACAGGCGCCGGCGATGCTGCCTATCCCATTCACAATCGGCGGCGCGCGCGTATAGCGCCCATGCCCAACAGCTAAGGAACCTTCAGACAGATGTCCATGAAAGCTGAGCGCGGACTAAAGCGGGTTTGCCAATCGTGCGGCAGCAAATTTTACGATCTTAACCGCGACCCTATTACTTGCCCAATGTGCCAGGCCATCTTTCAAGTCAGCGCAACAGCGTCACGCGCTCCGGCCGGCGGCAATAACCTCGATGCCGACGACGATGCAGTGCTCGACACCGGAAGAACCGGGCTTGAATTTGTGTCGCTCGACGAAGTTGCCGCCCGCGAAGGCGACGATTTGCCCGACATCGAGGGCGGGGATATCGGCGATGTGGCCGACGAGGAGGATGCCGCGCTCGACACCGGCGCCGAGGAAGAAACATTTCTCGAAGCCGAGGACGAAGGGGAAGCCGATATGTCCGGCTTTGTCGGCGGCGGCAAGGACGAGGAAGTCTGAGCAAAGAAGAGGGCCGCAACGCTCATTTTTGTTGCGGCCGGCGGCCCGAGGGATTAAGTACGGGTTTCACGCGTGGCGGGGCTGTTTCGGCGCCCCGCTATGGGGCCATAGCTCAGCTGGGAGAGCGCTTGAATGGCATTCAAGAGGTCGGCGGTTCGATCCCGCCTGGCTCCACCAATTCTTCGAAGCGGATGTATTTAACACAGGCCGAAGGTCTTTCTTGAAAGACCGTACCGGTTCCATATATGTTCGATACACGTCCACATCGGACACGTCCTCATATCGCCGTGCGAGCGGCGGAATAGCGGCATGCCGGAGTGTGCATTTGGCACGAGGAGGTGCTTACCGTGGAAGAATCCCTCAAAGATTTTGAGCTCGAAGCCTGGGGCGAAGGTGAGCTTGCTTACATCAAGCAGCTTAAGGCGAAGGAAGTGGCGGAACTTTTTCCGCAGCTCGGGGGACTGCCCGAGGGCATCGATCTTTATGCTGTCGTTTCGGCCGATGGGACTCCGATGGTGCTGACCGATAGCCGGTCCGCGGCACTCGAAAATGTGGAAGAAAGCGATCTGGAGCTGGTCACGCTTCACTGATGCCAGACACACCGCGCCCGCCAAAACGGCGGGCGTTCCATGCCACTAGCTCAATCCGAAGATACTCAAGCCGCGTGCGAAGCGGCTTTTTCTGTGAGAATGGCGTAAATCGCGGCACGGTCGCGGCAAGAGCGAAGTTTCTCTACGGCCTTCGGCTCACGAAGCAGGCGTGAAACCCGCGCCAGCGCCTTGAGGTGATCGGCGCCTGCGCTTTCTGGGGCGAGCAGCAGCATCACGATATCCACCGGTTCCTCGTCGATCGACTCGAACTCCACAGGTTCTTCGAGCCGCGCAAAAACGCCAACGCTATGCCGCAGACTCGGCAATTTGCCGTGCGGGATGGCGATGC
The DNA here is from genome assembly GCA_052148445.1 of Rhodomicrobium sp. GTDB lineage: Bacteria > Pseudomonadota > Alphaproteobacteria > Rhizobiales > Rhodomicrobiaceae > Rhodomicrobium. The sequence continues at coordinate 8,336 of JBKQIH010000283.1, read as the reverse complement.
CGGAGCCCACACCCGTCGAGCCGAGCCGTTCCCGCTGGAAGAGAATGTTATAGATGTCTACACTGTTCAGCCCTGTCAGATCCGCCGCACGGTCTGAAAGGATTTGAAGCACCTGCTTCTTATTCACGGCCTTTAGGGACGGTATAACGCCATATGGCGTTATGAGGTCGCTCAAATCCATGTCTTGTCCCACGCGTTAACGTCCTCCATGAGCAGCCCGCGCAGCTCACGCATTCGCGTTCGCCACACTGCCGCTTGGGTCGATCCAGCCGATATTCCCATCCGGGCGCCGGTATACGACATTGATCCCACCGTGTGCAGCGTTACGAAACACGAGAAAAGGCTGATCGGCAAGATCCATCTGCATCACTGCATCGCTCACCGCCATCGCCCGAACCCGCGCCGGCGTCTCGGCGATCACAGCGGGAGCGCCTGCCCCGTCCCCCTCGTCGCCAGGTGACTCGGCAGTACGTTCGATGTCTATCACATAATCGATTCCCGCGCTGTCTAAAAGTAGCGGGGAAGCGGTAATGCCCTGTCCATGACTCTTAAGCCGGCGCTTGTAGCGGCGCAACCGTTTTTCGAGCCTCTCCATGGCCGAATCCACGCTGCCATAGGCGTCGGAGCCATTACCGCTCGATTGCATATCGAGCCCCGACTCGAGATGAATGGCGCATTGCGTTATGAACCCGTCGCCATTCTTTTCAACGCTGATTTGACCGGATACTGAACGCCCCGAAAATTTACCGAGAGCGGTTTCGACACGGCCCAAAGCGTAACTGCGCAGACTTTCACCAAGATCGACGTTTTTTCCGGTTATTTTGATTGTCATCTTAGAATAGTTGAGGTTGGCGTTCAGTTTTCTGGGCGCGTTGCACACGCCACCTTTTATAGTACATGGGGCGAATATTGGGCGCAACACTTAAAAGCTGTTTCAACGTGACGTAAAAGTCCATGATCTTGCAAGTAGAGGATGAACTCTCCCGCCGAGACCAGCCAATTCCGTGACTGCACGCAAGACAAAAAATAATGTCCGCATTCGCGATCCCTCCGCGCCTTAGCGGGGAGCGAGAACCATGATCATCTGCCGGCCCTCGAGCTTCGGCTCCAGCTCCACCTTGGCAATCGGGCCTGTCTCTTCCTTCACCTTGATGAGGAGCTGCATCCCAAGTTCTTGGTGCGCCATTTCGCGGCCCCGGAAGCGAAGCGTAACCTTCACCTTGTCGCCTTCCTCGAAGAACTTTTTCATCGAGCGCATCTTAACTTCGTAATCGTGCGTGTCGATGTTAGGGCGAAGTTTGATTTCCTTGACCTCGACGGTCTTTTGTTTTTTTCTCGCCTCGGCGGCCTTCTTTTGAGCCTGGAATTTATACTTCCCGAAGTCCATGATCTTGCAGACCGGGATTTCGCCGTTGACCGCAATCTCAACCAGATCGAGACCGGCCTCCTGGGCTCGCGTAAGCGCATCGCGCTTATTGATGGTTCCGTGGTTCTCCCCACTCTCATCGATGAGTTGAACGTCGCGGGCGACTATACCTTCATTGATGCGCGGCCCTTCCTTAGAGGGTGCGCGGCTTATCGGACGGCGTATGTGACTTCTCCTACTTCTGTTGACACTGCGAGCGAGCCCGTCTTTCGGGCACTCGCTTATAAAATGAGGATAAAAACAGCTGACGACAAGTCAAGCGCCATCTTGCGCGAGAATGGAAGCCCCACAGGCGGTAAATCGATAACTGCCCAATTCGTCACCTTTGTGTCGCCGTCCTGAACGTCTCGGCGAGCGAAGTTCCTAACAGCCGGTCATAAACCGTCAAAGTCTGCAGCTGCAGAGCTCTTTTCGAGAACCCAAGCCGCATGCGCTCGATTCCCCGCTGGCCGAGCGCTTCCAGCGCGCCGCTATCCATCGCCAATGCGGTGCGGAGCGATTCGCAAAGTGCGGCCGGATTTCCCGGCTCGAACAGCCAAGGGCCGTTCTCCGATGCGTAAGCGGGGCCCGCGGCAGTATCCCCGAGCGCGCTTGCGGCGTGTTCGAGAAGCCCCGGCCCGGCCACAACCGTCTCGGGGAACGCGCCGATATTCGACGCGATGACCGGGCGGCCCATGGCCAGGGACTCGACAGCGGACCGGCCGAAGGCCTCCGCTTCGATGGAAGGCAGCACTGTAAAAGCGGATGCCTTGAACGCCGCGGGCATATCGTCGCAATGTCCGGCGATGATAACCCGTCCACCTAGCTCCTGGGCTTCGATAGCGGCTTCGAGTTCTGCCCGATAGGCCGAACGGGTCTGTTCGTCGCCCACAAGCACGAACACCACATCCCCATATTCGCCTCGCGCGCAAAGCGCCTCAGCCGCATCGATCAGAACTTTTTGGCCCTTCCATCGTGTCAGCCGGGCAGGCAGCAGGACGATGCGGCTGCCGGCCGGCACGCCCCAGGCTTCGCGCAAATTGCGAACCCGGTCTTCGCACACCGAGCCAGGATCGAACCGTTCAAGATCCACGCCCCGGTGGATGACGCCAACGCGAGCCGAAGAATCCGGGTGCCGGTGGCGCACCAGTTTCGCCGTGTAGTGCGAATTGCAGATGACCGCGTCGCCGCGGGCCATGACACTATTGTAGAAGGCTTTCAGCCGGCCTTCCTGATTATAGATTCCGTGATAGGTCGTAACGAAGCAGCGCTTCGTGCGCCTCGCCGCGATAAATGCGCTCCAGGCCGGGGCCCGGCTGCGCGCGTGAATAAGGCTCACGCCTCGCTTGCGGACAAGCCCGGCAAGCCGGGCGGCGTTGAAGATGAGTGCGGCCGGATTTTTAGTCTGCGCGGGAAAGTGGATGATCTCCCCGCCGGCTTGCACGAGTTCATCTTCCAGGCGCCCGCCTGCGGACACCACAAGGGCGCGGCCGCCGCCCAGCGTTAGGGCTTCCGCCATCTCGATCGTGGTGCGTTCAGCTCCGCCTGCCGAAAGCTCGGGCACGATTTGGAGAATGACCGGCCATGGAATTCGTTTTAACATGGGTGCGGCCCAGATTGTCGCGCCCGGGCCCCGATTGCATAGCAGCAAACGTTCGTGCCGGGCTCATTGCTCAGTTTCATTAAAGAAGCATAGGATGAACTGCGAAGAACTGCAATTCCTCGAAGACGCCACCGTGGCCGGGCCGCCCGTGTCCATCGCTTACCGTTTCCATAGGCCTAAGGAGAATAGGCCAACATTCGTTTGGTTCTGCGGTTTCAAGTCGGAAATGGAGAGCGTGAAGGCTAGCGCGCTCGCGAGCTGGACACTGAGGCAGGGCGCGGGGTGTTTGCGATTCGATTATTCCGGCCATGGCCGGTCCGGCGGCCAGTTCGAGGACGCAACCATCGGCGCTTGGCTCGCTCAGGCGGCCGCGGTCTGCCGGCGCGCTCTGCCCGAAGGAGAGGCCGTGTTCGTGGGGTCCAGCATGGGCGGCTGGATCGCACTTTTGCTCGCCCGGCGCCTGCTTTTGGAAGCCTCCCCTCACCCCAAGCTCAAGGGCATGGCGCTCATAGCGCCCGCCTGGGACATGACGCAGCTATTCTGGAAGCGCGCGCCCGCCGAAGCCCGCGAGGCCATCGAACGCGACGGCGTCTATTACCGGCCATCGTCCTATGGCGAGCCTTACGCGATTACGAAAACACTGATTGAGGACGGCGAGCAGAATCTCCTCGGCAGCGGCCCCGTGCCGCTCGACCTTCCGATCCGCATCCTGCACGGTTGCCTCGACCCCGACATCCCTTGGCGGCATTCGCTCGGGCTTCTCGACGTCATCGATTGCCCCGATATGCGCCTCACCCTTATCAAGGATGGCGAGCACCGCCTATCGCGCCCCGGCGACCTCGCGCTCCTCTTCGCCACACTTTCGGAATTTCTTTAGTGCATCGTACGCTTAATCGGAAGCAGGCGCTATCGCGAGGCCGCCGTGGCTGCCGGCTCTAGTTTGCTTCGCGGGCCCGAACTGACGGAATATATCATGACGCGCAGCAGGCCCTCCCTTGGATTGTTCGGCGTCTTCGGGCGATCCGGGGATTTGCGCACGCTCGATGAGGCGCTTCGCGCGGCCGGGCTGCATCCCGCCCTCGTCCCCGACGCCGTGAAGCTAACCGTTCTCAACGTGCTGAAAGACGCCAAGGGGAAAGACCCCGCCGCGGAGGACTATCGTGAAACGGCAGCGCTGCTCGGCTATTGCGCGCTTGGACGCGAGGTGTTTTCCGGGGCCAATGGCAGTCTGGCGGCGGCAGCGGCCGGGCACCGCATCGAGGCCGCGCTTGAGGCGGGCCACAGCCTCGACGCCAGCCTGATTTTGCTCGCGCTGCACGCGGCCATTATCCATCCGGGTATTATCGAAAGCTATCAGCTTGGAAGCGAGTGATTCCGGGCGCCGGTAGTCTTCGCGGCACCCGCGCCGGCGTCCCCGGAGAGCATCGTCCCCGCGATATGCTAGTGCGTTTCCAGCGAAAGCAAAGCCGGTGTCATTGCGAGCCTAGCAAAGCGATGCAGGGTTAAGTCTCCGATCTTGATCTGGATCGGCACGGCGGCAAACGCCGCCTCGCGACGACGGATGAACGCTCGCCTTATGGATGTGCTCTAGACGGGCAAGGCCCCGGCGTTGATTTTTTCGTCGGACTTGATATAGGCGCGGGCGAGCTGCTGCTTCTGGGCGGCGCTCAGCCCTTTCGCCTTACTCAGCCAGTCGAGTGTCGAAAAGGATTTCAGAAGATCGAACATCCAGCGGCGCTCCGGCGGCGAGGCGTCGAGGCAGGCGGCGAAGAGGCTTTGCAGATTGTAATATTTGAGAGCGCTATAAGCGACGGCCGCGGATTGCCCGCGTAAACATTTGGAGAGCTTCGCATGGCGGTCGGCCGCGATCTCCTCGATGGCCCGCTCCTGCGCCAGGGACGGCATGTTGATGCTATCATTCCAGTTCAGCGGATCGACGAGATCGGCCTGGTTCACCCCAATCACCACATTGGGCAAAACATCGGCAAGGCGGGAGAGATATTGCTGATCGAGGGCGAGAGCGCGATTGCGCGCCGCCAAGATCCAAAGCACGATGTCGCACTTCTTCTCTTTCAGGTGGTGCTTGTAGCGGCTGAGATAGTTGTCATCGAGGCCGATATCCTCGCCGAGCCCCGGTGCGTCGAGAACGCGCAGCGCGCATTTAACGGCCGCGCCCTCCATTCGCGAGCTTGCGATCTGGAACGTATCGGCCCTGAACCGGTGCGTCCCGCGCGTTGTCGCCGAGACGCGCTTGGCGGTGCCGAACATCGCGTTGATGGTGCTCGATTTCCCGACGCCGGATAGCCCGATCACACAAATCGTGGGCGGCTGCCGGTTGAACTCTTCCTCAACGGCCCGGACGATAAGCTCGACTGCCGGCGAAGGCGGACCGCTCATACGCCGAGAACCCGCTTTAGCATTTCAAGCACGGCGGGACCATAAACCGAGAGGGTTTCCATCAGGCTCGTCTGCTGCAAGCCCGGATGTTTGCTCACCCATACCTTCAGGCTCTCGACGGAGCTGAGCTTCGCCCTCTGGGCCTGAACCTCCTCTTCCTGAAGGTGCTTTACCAGCCGGTCGAGGTCTTCTTGAGGCAAGGCTTCCTGCGGCACTCCGGTCATGTTTCGCCCCCGTTAGCAGTTGAATGGCAGCTTACGCTTAGCATGCCGGAACCAGCGCTACCAGCGTACAGCCAGTGTGCCGCGCGGCAACGCTCTTCGCCATGAAACCCAATGGCGAGGGCCTGTTGTATACAAAAGACCAACCTTTGCGTGCGATACGCCACACATCATGTCTGGGGTTGTGGATAACCCGAGTTCCCAATCAATTGTTGCATCTTGTGAATAGCACATTTGCTGTTTCGGATATAATGTTCCCGTCAACGGTAATGCGTGTGGGGCAAAAAATGAAAATAGAAAAGGACTATGCGGCACTTCTCCTGTCCGCATCGAGCGTGTATGCGGCGCAAGGCAGCACCGCTTGCAGCAAAGCGGAATGCCACTTCGAATCACGGCTACTTAAGTTGTTTGAGCAGGCCGAGCGGGCTGGTGTGTCCCTTCAGGACATCGCTATCATTGCATCCACAGCAATCGCTGTCACATTGACAAAGCCGGATTATCTCCCTCCAAAAAAGGTACCGAAAGCCTTGAAGGGCGAGGTCGTAGCATTGCATCCCGCTCATCTGCAACGGTAAGGTTTTAGCAGGCGCCGCGGGACGTCTTATCCCGCGGAACTATCGCTGCAAACCGCGTCTACGCAGTTTTTTGCGCGCTGAACTGCTCGAATGCGGCGATGGCCTCGGCGGCGTACATAAGCGAAGGACCGCCGCCCATATAGACTGTCATCCCCAATGTTTCCTCAATTTCGGCTCGCGTCGCGCCAAGCTTGACGAGGGCCTCGACATGGAAGCCGATACAGGCGTCGCAGTGAGCGGCAACGCCTAGGGCCAGCGCGATGAGTTCCTTGGTTTTCTTGTCGAGAACACCATCCTTGAGAGCAGCCTTCGACAAAGCCGAAAATGCCTGCATCGTGTCGGGGATGTCCTCCCGCAACTTCTTGAGGTTGGCAGAGATGTAGCGGGTGTGTTCGATAAAGTTCTTGTCCATGAAGGCTCCTTGCAAATATCGGCTTTGCGCTTGCTTTTATTAGCAGTTCCTAATATATAGTCAACATGGAACGGAACCGGCAATCCCCAGCGGATCAAATGAAAAATTATGCGGCGGAAGCGGCCGGCATGATGAAGCAGCTCGCGAACCCCAAGCGGCTCGTAATCTTGTGCCAGCTCCTCGCGGAGGAAAAATCGGTCGGAGAACTAGCTGATTCAGTTGGCCTATCCCAATCCGCGCTGTCGCAGCATCTCGCCAAGATGCGCGAAGCGGGGCTCGTGACGGCCGAAAAGAAGGGCCAGATGGTCTATTACCGCCTCCGCAGCATGCAGGCGAACGCACTTCTCTCCACGCTCTACTTGATTTATTGCCGGGACTGATATTATTTAAGGGAACTCACATATATGGAGTCATGAATGAGTGTCAAAAATGTTAGTCCTGCAACGCTTAAAGCGTGGCTGGACGCCGGCGAGGCAGTCGTTGTAGACGTGCGCGAGCCTCGCGAATACGCGGCTGGGCACATCGAAGGTTCGACGCTCGTTCCATTGGGCGGCCTTCACCCGGACGCCCTGCCAGAGCACAAAGGCCAAAAGCTGGTGCTTTATTGCCACGTCGGCACACGAAGCTGGTTTGGGTGCCAGAGAATTGCCGGAGCGGTGTCCAGCGATGTCTATAGCCTCGACGGCGGGATCAAGAGCTGGATGAGGGAAGGCTTGCCGGTCTACCACTTCGAGCGCAACTCGCCGCAAGAAGAGGGTGTACCGCTTGTCGCGAAGGTGATGCGCTTCGTAACGCGGTTCTCATGAGTATAGCGGCCCGGCTTTCGCCGGGCCCGATTTCAGTTGGCGCTGTTTGCATCAGCTGTTGCGGTTCATACCAAGGCGGCCAAGAGGCATCGCTGCGGGCCGATGTTCTCGCCTTCGCGCTCGAACATGCGGCGCCAGCCGAGATAGTTTGGGAGATATTTGGTGGCCACGCCATTGAACCGGCGCATCCAGGTTTTCAGGCGGCAGCGATAGGCGTTGACATCCTGAATATGAAAGACGCCCTGGCGGCGTTCGCCGCGGCGGCCCCTTGGCCCCACATGGCCGATACCGGCCTCAAAGGCGAAAGAAGCATAGGCGGGCGCGCCGTCGCTGACGGGCACGGTGTCCTTGGCGGCGACTGGCGTAAGGACCCGGTAGATCTCAGCCACCTTGAGGTTTTCGAGCACGTCATCGGCCGTGGCGCCCGAGCGGTCGCGCAGCACCAGCACCGGAACCTGTTCGTCCGGCGCCCCCCGTTTCGAGGCCGGCCCGCCCCGCTTGCGCGGCGCGCGGCTTATCTTGCGCACCCCTTTGAAAGACCTAAGAAAAAACGTTTCGTCCGCTTCCACAATGCCGCTCGCCGTCTTGGCTTCGGTGTCTTTGGCAAGGTTAAAAACCGGTGCCGCCAGCGAAACGCCGCGGGCACGCTAACCCCCGTCCGCTGCGCGGCCTTGCGCACGCTCACGCTCTCGGAAACCGCTTGAGCGTAGGTTTTCCAGGCGCCGCGCTTTTGCAGCCGCGCCAGCGGCGTTCCAGTCAGGGCGTTGAAGCTTTTGCGGCATTCCCGGCAGCGATCGCGCTTCAGGCCGCAGGCCCTGCCCCACGACCCCACATTCGTGCTCTGGCAGTGGGGCACACGGCTTGCGTGCCCAGCCGGGCTTCGATCATGGACGTGACTTCGGCCAGATCCCCATGGC
>JBKQIH010000282.1:0-4170 GCA_052148445.1 Rhodomicrobium sp. | reverse complement strand
AGGTGTTGCGGCGGCGCCACGGTCTAACCGTTATTGGGCTTTTCGTTTGCCATGAAGATTTCTGGCATCATACGCCTTTCACTCGTCTTGGCTTTGGCTCTTGGTTTCAGCACCATGTTGCCTGGCGCCATCCGGACGTCTTGTGCCCAAAGCAGCGATGGCGGCCTCGCCTCGCTTTCTAAGGCTTTGCAGTCCTACGAGGACGGCAATTATGCCGCAGCTTCAGCCGCCATCGAAGAAGCTTTCAAAGCAGGCCTTTCGAAAGAGCTCTCGGCTCGCGCCATTTTGCTGAGGGGGCAGGTCAACGAGCGCAACGGCGCGCTCGCCCGGGCTCTCCAGGATTATTCGAACGCACTGTGGATGGACATGCTTCCAGCGGCCGAGCGCAAAAAAGCCTCGGACGGCAAGCAGCGCGTTATTGCGGCAATGGGTTTGAACACGCCAGCGCCTGCCACCGCGACCAGTCCGGGCGGGGTAGGGCAAGCGAACGCTGCGGGCGGAGGTTCGAGCATTCCCCATGGCACATCGGAAAGCTCCTCTGGAGGTGTCCTCGGCATGTTCGATGGGCTTTTCGGCTCAAAAACAGCAACTTCCGCACCCGCCCCGGCAGCAGTTCCCGAGCAAAAGCCGTCCTGGCAGGCGGCGACAGCAGCCACGGCCCCCGAGCCCCCCACAGCCGCTTCAGCTTCGACCGTGCAGATCCGTTCGAAAGATCAAGCAAGTGCTCAGGCCGTCCACCCTGCTGCTGCTGCTCGAAAGGTTGCACAGGCGCAAAAATCGCCGCCCCCGCCTGCGACGGCTGTGACGGCGGCGTCTTTCCAGCCCGTTGCGATGGCGTCCCCCTCGGCTGCCAATGGGTATCTGATCGTGTTCGGCCCGGCCGGCAATGAGGAGGCAGGACGGACGAAAGCCCGTCAAATCAAGACGCAGGTCGCGGACATTCTTGTCAGCCGCGAACTCGATGTCGAGGCTGGGCCATCCGGCGGCTACCGCATCGTAGCCGGACCCTATAAGGCTAAAAGCGCGGCGCTTGCCCTTTGCTCGGCGATGAAACAGCGCGGCGTGCACTGCGAAGTTACGCCCTAATTAGGGCGATGATCCCGAACTTGACTTTTGGCGAAAGCCATGCCCTAATATCGCATCGTCTCGCGTTGACGTAGGCCGCTAATGAGTGCGCCTCCGTTATTGGCTACGATGATCCTTTTTTCATGCATTGCGATTGAGGGGGGTCTTACGGAAAACGTTTTTGGGAGGGTCGTAACTAGAGAGAACCCACCTGTCATTATTGCTATCGAACATATAGCAGAACGCCCTGACGTATTCATGGGCAGCATCGCCATCAAATTCATCTCTATACTGGACGGCGATCATCAGGAACGGCTTGTTCCTAAAATTGTCCAAGAGGACCTGATCCTCATGCAGAATCTCTGTGTGACAGTTGAGGGTTATCATTTCAGATTCTCCCCCGAAGGGAGGAACGACAAGCCCGGATGGTATCGATGTCATCTCTTTCGTGAGATCGCCATCGGGAGCCCCGGTTCCGGGCCTCATTACGGCAATCCTTTGTGTGTAAGCGGTTACGTTGGCGACAGTTCGCCCATGATTGACAAAACAGTATTTCAACCTTCCCCGTTCATAAGCACGACCAACTTGGCTTTTGATGCCAGGGTCAATAACTTTGATACCGACCGATGGTGCCTCAATATTGGCTGGCGTAGTCTTCTTGGGGTCGAATGCTCGAATATGGTGCTGCCATTCGAGCGTGGCCAGCAAGAAAAGGCAAACTACCCCGAAAAAAATAAGCCACGTAGCAAGTATCTTGTTGTTGCCTTCGCCGTACCAAGCGCCAATGGCCCATGCGAGGAAAATGCCAGCCCCAAATATGGGGAGCCACAATTCAGCAAACGCCATGAACTTACTCCGCATGATTCTCTTGGATTAGCGTTTTCCTGGCAGGCGCCGGATTCGGCTGTGTTTGGGGAATTGTTTTAGGATTGCGGGCAAAGCGATGACCTCAGCATTCCTCAATCGCCGCTCCGAAAATATCCTGGTTCATCCGGTTGTTATAGCGGAACTGGAACTCGGCGACATAGAGCGGCATGTATTTTTTGCTGATCTTATGGAAGCTTCCGACGACACCGCGCTTGAAAATCGACCAGAAGCCTTCGATGGTTTGGGTATGAACCGCGCCGATGACGTATTGGCCGGCTGCGTGGTTGATAACGGCATGCGGGAACTTCTTGCCTATGCCGCGGTACCCAGTGAACTGATCGGTGCAAAGCAGGCTGACTTTGGTCGAGACGGCCTCATCGACGAAAGCGGCGAGTGTGGAACCTCTGACGTTCTCAATGACGCGGGCGACGACATTGCCCTTGCGGCTGACTGCGCCGGCGATTGGCGTCTTGCCAGCTCCGCCCGTGCCGCCTCCCTTGCCACGCTTGTCGATATGCCTGTTCTTGGCGAGGCCGCCGACGAAAGTTTCGTCAACTTCGACAATCCCGGCCAGCTTCTCGAACTCTTCATTGGCGAGTGCCGCACGGACGCGATGCATCATGTACCAAGCGGTTTTATAGCTGCCGAAGCCCATGACGCGGTGCATCTGGCGGGCGCTGACGCCTTTTTTGCTCGTCAGCATGTAGTGGATGACGCGAAACCAGTCACGAAGCGGCTTATTGGTGTTCTCGAAAATCGTGCCGGTGAGGTGCGAAAAGCGGTAGCTACTTTGCGTGGCGCATTGGTAGCACTGCCAATGCCAAGGCTTGTTATCAAGCTTATGGGGGTCTGTGGCGCCACAGCGCGGGCAATGAACGCCTTCGGGCCAACGCTTGCCGGCGAGATAGGCGCAGCAAGCCTCTTCATCGGGGAACATCGCTTCAAATTGAGCGACGGTCATCTGAATGATTTGTTTAGGCTGTTTTTGCCGCGCCATGACGCCAATCCCTCGCTGTTGAAAGGAATATAGCGTGAGCGAAACCAAAAGTCAAGTTCGGGATCATCGCCTTAATTTGCTTGGCATAAAAAGCCTGTCTGCGTTCCAGCATCAGCTTCATGAAAAACTTGCAGAGCGTCTGGGTTGTGAAAAATACTAAGGCGAACCGCACATTTGCACTTCACTCGCCGTTCCCATATGAGAGCGGCAGCAATTCGATCCGGAACGAGCATGATTAATGCTAAAAGCTAACACAGCCGCGGCCAGCAAAGCTAACGCCGCTGCCGGGCCCGACCTTTCTCCGGCGCGCTTCGGCCTTAACGGCCTGGCGCATTCGCACCGCATTGTGGTTGCCATGTCGGGCGGGGTCGATTCTTCGCTCGCCGCCGCGCTTGTTGCGGAGGCGGGTTACGAGACTGTCGGCATTACGCTGCAGCTCTATGATCACGGTGCAGCTCTGGCGCGGAAGGGTGCATGCTGCGCGGGGCAAGATATTGCCGATGCGCGGCGCGTCGCAGATAGGATTCGCATTCCCCATTACGTGCTGAACTACGAAGACCGCTTCCGGAAGGCGGTGATTGACGAGTTTGCAGCAAGCTATCTTGCGGGCGAGACGCCGATTCCCTGTGTTCGCTGCAATCAGTCGGTCAAGTTTTCCGACCTTTTGACGACGGCGCGCGAACTCGGCGCTTCGGCCTTGGTAACAGGTCATTATGTGCAGAACCGGCTCGGGCGCGAAGGCTGGGAAATGTTCCGGGCCGCAGATACCGGTCGCGATCAGAGCTATTTTCTATTCGCGACGACCCAGGAGCAGCTCGATTTCCTGCGCTTTCCGCTTGGCGCTTTGCAGAAGACCGAGACCCGTGCCCTTGACGCCGCTCTGGATCTTCCCGTCGCCGCCAAACCCGACAGCCAGGACATTTGCTGTGCGCCAACGGGCGATTACGCCCGCGTAATACGAAAGATGCGGCCCGAAAGTACTGAGCCCGGAGAGATCGTACACGCTGACGGGCGGGTACTTGGAAGGCATGGCGGTATTATCGATTTCACGGTTGGCCAGCGCAAAGGTCTCGGCATTGCCATTGGTGAGCCGGTCTTTGTAATCCGCATCGAGGCGCCGGCGCGCCGCGTGATCGTGGGCCCTCGCGATTTACTGAAAACAGTGCGCCTCAGCCTCCGCGAAGTGAACTGGATCGGCGCAGGAACGCTTGCAGCGGCGGCCCAAGCGGAGCGTGAAATTT
>JBKQIH010000281.1:0-9871 GCA_052148445.1 Rhodomicrobium sp. | reverse complement strand
CCGCCGGAGGCTCAAGTTCGCTTGACAAAGCGTTAGAGCGGCGTGCCTGAAACCGGTAACTCCGTCATTGCGACGCCGGGCGGAGCGAAGCCGGAAGTAATCCAGGACCAAGAGTTACAGCTGTTGTATGGGCCGCCTCGCGATGACGGTGCGTCCGATAAAACGCACGATGCGCTAGATCGCGGCGAACCACTCGGGAAACACAGCCAGCGCACCGGCGGCTATGGCAGCACCGTAAGGGATTGTCTTCGGGCGCGCGGAGGCGGCGCCGAGCTGCGTTCGAAGTGCATTCACGGCGAGATAGGCCAGTGTAAGCACGCCGCCAGCCAGGGCTACACCGGCAAGAAACGGTAAGATACTATCGAAACTAAACCACAACGCCGCGCCCGCCAGGAGTTTGGCATCTCCCCCGCCGATCAAGCCCTTGGAGAAGAGCACGAACCCGCCCATGAGAACCGCGGCGGCACAAGCGAGATGCGCGAACAATTGCCCGGCGCCGATGCCTGTCACGCCCGCAAAAACTACGAAACATGCGGCGATCGCCAGAACAACCGGATTGGGGATCGATCCCGTGAATATATCGACGGCGCCAGCCCATACCAGAAGAACCGGAAGAGCTGCCGCCGCCATTGCTGCAAGCGATGTGAGCATGAGCCAATTCCTAGAGGGCGTCCGGAAAAAGCATGCCCTCGGGCTTGACCCGCGGGTGTGGGCAACTTTTCCGCCAAGACGCACGGCAAAACAAGAGCGGCCAAAGGTTCAGGTCATGGCGTGCAAATTGAACGAGCCGAGCATGTCGCGAAGACGCTCGAATAGGATCTTGACGTCGTCGTTCATTTGGCCCGCGAGCGTTATCGCCGCCACGCAAAAGCCAGCCGCGATCAGGCCGACCTCGATTGCCGCGGCGCCCGACTCATCGTGCAAAAACTGTTGAAGCTTCAAACGCATAACACTCCTCCAACGAAACCGGCGAAGTTTCCGCCACAGGGGCGGCGCCTGCCCGCACGTTAGGCGCACCGCTGTTAAAAACGATTTAATTCGAATTTGGGTCAAATGCGATTTTGCAGGATGGTTATCGGCGCTTTATCGCTTGTGCTTACCGGTCTGTGTACAGCCGTCCGGCGAAGCATGCGAGGCAGGCGCCCGTGCCGGGTCTCTGTTCGTAATGCGTGGCGCGCTGCGGCACGCAACGGGCTGCGCCCTTGGTTTGTCATCCCGTGCGCGCTGGCGGTGCGCAGTACCGCCGCGCAGACACGGGATCGTTACGAACGCCGGCGCCCTTTACGATCCCGATAATGCCTGCGGCATTTCCGGGATGACGAGGGTGGGTGCGCAAGCGCCGTTCCGGGACGCACAGCTCCGCACCCAGGATGAGGCCGCGCCCATGTTCTCACGTTGGCGTCATGCCCTGGCGTAGATATCCTCGATGCGCACAATATCGTCTTCGCCAAGATAGGGGCCGGATTGAACCTCGATCAGAGTGAGGGGGATGAGCCCTGGGTTTTCCAGGCGGTGCACTGCCCCGAGCGGCACATAGATCGACTGATTTTCGGTCAAGAGCTTGGACTCGCTGTCGATCGTGACCCGCGCCGTTCCTTTCACCACGATCCAATGCTCCGCGCGGTGATGATGGCGCTGCAGCGACAGGCTCGCGCCCGGCTCAACCACGATTTGTTTCACCTGGTAGCGCTCGCTCAAATGCAGGGTCTCATAGCTTCCCCATGGGCGGTGTACGGTGAGATGATGCTGTACCTCGTTGCGGCAGTTCGCGGCGAGTTCCTGAACGACTTCCTTCACCGATCCGCTTGCGCCGCGCTTAGCGACGAGCGTGGCATCTTTCGTGCCGACGACGATGATGTCATCCACATCCGACACCGCCACGATGCCGCTGTCGGCGCGCACATAGCACCGGTGCGCATTCTTCAAAAGTACGTCGCCACGCACGGCATTGCCTGCAGCGTCTTTGGGCGCGGCGTCGAAAATCGCGTCCCATGTGCCGACATCGCTCCAGCCGGCATCGAGCGGCACGAGCACCGCCTTCTCCGTTTTCTCCATCACGGCGTAGTCGATGGAATCGGAGCGGCAATCCCGGAAATTGCCCGCAAGGCGGATGAAATTGAGGTCAGTCGCGGCGTGCTTCACGGCCGCAAGCGTCTCCCGGACCATATCCGGCTCGAAGCGGTTCAGCTCGGCGAGAAATGCGGCAGCCCCGAACAGGAAGATGCCGGAGTTCCAGTAATAGCTTGGCTCGGCGCAAAAACGCGCGGCGGTTTCAAGGTCTGGCTTTTCGACGAAGCGCTCCACCTTGAGGACGCCTGCTTGCGCGGGTTCGGCCCTGGTTTTCACGTAGCCATAGCCGGTTTCCGGCTGGGCCGGCTTGACGCCAAACGTCACAAGCATGCCGCTTTTCGCGGCTTCGAGCCCGGTTTCAACCGCATTGAGGAAGGCGCGCGGATCTTCGATATGGTGGTCCGACGGCATGATAAGCAGGACGGCATCGGGCCCCGCGTTTTCGATGGCCCAATGCGCGGCAACGGCGGCGGCAGGCGCCGTCGAGCGGCCTTCGGGCTCAAGCACGATCCCCTGCAGCGGCAGTTTGGTCTGTTTGAAGGCCGCGGCGACACCGAACCGGTGCTGCTCGTTCGTGATGACGAGCGGCGGCGCGTAAGGCGCCGAAGAGGGCACCCGGCGGGCGGTATCGGCAAGCAGCGGCTCGCCGCTCACAAGCGCATGGAATTGCTTTGGATGCTGAGCCCGCGACAAGGGCCAAAGTCTCGAACCCGATCCCCCCGCGAGGATGACAGGAATAATCATCGGCAGCTCCAATGCAGTCAGTGGAGTGCGACGAGTGACCGCAAATTTTGGCAATTGCAAGCGGTTTGGTGCCTCAACGTGAAATCGGCTCAAAACGGGGGTAAACGGTTCGTCAGCCCGGACCCGTAGAAAATGTCCGGGCAGAAAGACTCGATCCGCGGCGTGCCGGGGCGGCATGCATCTTAGAACTGGACATGCATTTGAGTGGCCGATTGGAGCCGCAGGCTGAGAATACCAAGCTGTGGTATCGCCAGGTCAACCTGGTCCGGGCAGCGGCCACACCGCCGCGGGGCGAGCTTGTCGCGGGCGATACACCGGAAGACTGGAAAGTTATGGGCATCCGCGATGGCAGGAAGGCGGGTTCTTTGCCGGCATTCATCCGTGCGGGCACAGCAATCCTCTATCTCTACTTTTCGGCTCAAATTCGAAGTCAAGGATCAGCAGGAAACCTGAATCAACACCACTGATTTGGGAATCCCGCGATGCGCAAAAATCTCAACCCGCTCTAGGCAGCGCTTGGGCGAAGGCCCCCGGCTTCCTCTTCGTTCGCCGTGCCGGCAAGCTGGGGCGCTTCGAAAGCCGTGGCTCCCTTAAGCGACATGATAACCCGCAACCCCCCTTCTGGGCGGTTCTGGAGAACGATTTCGCCACCGTGGCTGTGAACGATAGAGCGGGCTATTGCAAGGCCGAGGCCCACGCCGCCCGTGTCCTTGTTGCGCGAGTTTTCGAGCCGGACGAACGGCTTGAAGACCTTTTCCATGTCCGAATACGCAATGCCTGGCCCGTCGTCGTCGACAACGATCACGGCCATGCCCTGCTTGCACTCTGCCGACACGCGCGCGCGATGACCGTAAGCGACAGCGTTTTCGATAATATTGCGCAGTGCGCGCTTCATGCCCACGGGACGGCACGGGATCGCGAAGCGGCCGGTATCGGCGCAGGTCACGTCCAGGCCGGTATCGGCGAGATCTTCACAGACGCTCGAAGTGAGTGCGCCAATGTCGACGAGCCGCCGTTGCTCCTGTGCCGCCTCCTCGCGCGCAAAGGAAAGCGTCGATTCGGCCATCTCATGCATCTCATCGAGGGTCTGCAGTATTTGCTCCCGGATCTCTTCGTCCTCAATAAACTCGGCGCGAAGCCTGAGACTCGTGATCGGCGTCCTCAGATCGTGCCCAAGCGCCGCGAGCATCTTCGCGCGGTCATGCACGAAAGTGGTTAGCCGCTCCTGCATGTCGTTGAAGGCGTGGATGGTCTCCGCAATCTCGCGCGGACCTTTCTCGGTGAGTTTCACGCTCATCTCACCCCTGCCTAAAGCTTTAGCGGCGCGCGAAAGCTCCTTGAGGGGGCGGGTTAGCCGGCCGAGCACGAGCACGATGCCGATCGCCGAAATCGCTGCCATCGTGCCGAACTGGATCAGCAGAGGAGACGCGGGCGGTGCGAGTCCGCGCGGCATCACCACGACATTGAGCCAGTCTCCGCTTTGAAGCGGGACCGAAATGTGCGCGTAGGACGGACGCGAAGGCGGTTTGGGAATTAGCGAGCTTTTGCGGAAGAGCGTTCTCTTCATGTCGCGCCAGAAATCGCCGAACAAGAGTTCAAGCTGCGATTCTTCGTTTAGCGGCGTATAGATCGATAAATGAACTTGGCTAGCGCGATCTCCGAAAGCCTTCTCTAGCTCCTGCCGCAAGTTTTCGTCTATCTGTTCGCTATTTGGACCGTCCGAAGGCTTCGGTTCGATTGTATAACGGAGCGCCCACGTGTTAACCGACTTAATAATCTTAGTATGATATTCAGCTGGAGTTGTGTCGACAACGTCCCTCACCGTTCCGATGCGCGTAATAACATTGCGGAACCATTCGCTTTTCATCCTCGCCTTCTGGTCGTCCAGAATGAAGAGGAAACTGGCTACCTGCGAAACCAGCAGTGCCACCAGAGTCAGAAGCATAAGCTGTCCCTTGAGACTGCCGGGCAAGAATCGCATCAAATTGGCTCCACATTGCCCACGAACTTATATCCTCCTCCCCAAATCGTCTGGATGATTTTCGGCTCCTTGGGGTCGTCCTCGATTTTCCGCCTGAGCCGGCTGACTTGATTGTCGATGCTGCGATCGAAAAGATTGGCCGCGCGCCCGCGCGTGATATCGAGCAGCTGGTCGCGCGTCAGCACGATATTCGGCCTGTGCAGGAACGCCGAGAGGAGCAGATATTCGCCATAAGACAACGGCGTCACGACCTCCCCGGCATCGATCAGCTCGCGCCTATCGGAATCGAAGACGAACCGGCCGAATTTGAGCCGCTCGCCGGCAGGCGCATCCCGGGTCGGCGGCATACTGTGCGCGCGCCTAAGCACGGCCCGGATGCGCGCCAATAGTTCCCTCGGGTTGAAGGGCTTGGTGACGTAATCGTCGGCGCCGACCTCAAGGCCGATGATCCGGTCCGTTTCCTCGGCGACGGCCGTAAGCAGAATCACGGGCGGCGAGGGCGAGGACGTCTCGCTCAAGTACCGGCAGAGCGACAGTCCATCCTCTCCAGGCATCATGATATCGAGCACGATCAAATCGAAAGAGCCCGCTTTAAGATGACGGCGGGCTTCGGCCGCATCGGCCGCAGCAGTCACGCGCATGCCGTGCTTGACGAGGAACTTGGCGAGCAAATCCCGGATTTCTTTATGATCGTCAACGACAAGAATATGTTGTGTGGACTCCATCCGGCCTCCTTCGCCCAGCATGCGGGCGTGCGCATTAAAGTGCAGCATGAATCGTGTAATTCGTTATGTCAAAATCCGCGTTTGGTTCAAGCGCGCGACTCGAATTTTGCGCCGCAGCCGCGGGCGCATGCATTTCTCATCCAGCGAGTGGCTAGATCGGTTAAGATTTAGCTACAAATAGGAAATGCACTGTTTCGTCGTCCAAACTCGGTAGTGTCGCTCACGCCCCGGAACCCGGCACGGCGGAGGCGGCGCAAGCTCTGCACAAGCTGAATTGCCCATTCAAGCTGGAGCGTGAGAATGGAAAAGAATTGGGCGAAGTCTGCTACGGTGGCGCCGTCCCGCAACTCTGCCGGCGGTTCCCGGGTAGGCAACTCAATTTTTGTTCAAAACGAATCGATTGTGTATAGCGTCTGTAAAGGAGCCCCGCACCATTGCGTTTGCGGCGATGGATAGGCAACTTACATGGCAAGCGATTCGGCGTTGTTGATAGCGGGAATGGCGGCGGAAGTTGTTGCGTTGTCATAAAACCGAATTGTTCGGGTGTTAGCTTTGCACTTGTACCGAAAGGTTCGCGGAACAAGTGCCTCGTACGCCGGGTTAGTTCGCGCGCGTAGACCCCGGACTTCAAGTCGCGGGTGTTAGCCGGAGTCAGCCGATCGAAATATGGTGTCAATCGTTGCCTTGGGGCCGGGGAAGGGTTTTGATGGAGCCGTTCGTTTTGGGCTGGCGCGAGTGGGTCGCGCTTCCGCAGCTCGGTTTGCCGGCCGTGAAGGCTAAAATCGACACCGGCGCAAAAACGTCTGCGCTGCACGCTTTCTCCATCGAGACGTTCGGACCGTTAGATGCGCCGCGCGTTCGTTTCGGGGTCCATCCGGTCGATTACGATTCCGATGTCGAGGTGTGGTGCACAGCAAAGGTCGTGGACCGGCGGCATGTGCGCAGCTCGAACGGCCAAGCCGAGCAGCGTTACATCATCGAAACGCCGATCCGGATCGGCGGCCGCGAATGGCCGGTCGAGATATCGCTCTCGAACCGGCATACCATGGCTCACCGGATGCTACTCGGGCGCACCGCGCTCGATGCGCAGCCCGTTACCATCCACCCTTGGTCCGAATATCTGCAAGATAAGCTAAGCTACGATGTCTACGCAGACCAGGCGCAGAGCGCCCCGCTGAAGCGTCCGCTTCGCATCGCCCTTCTGACCATGGAGCCCGGCAACGTCTCCAACCGGCGCTTGATCGCGGCGGCCGAAGAGCGCGACCACGTCATGGAGCCCATCAACACGCTTCGCTGCTACATGAACATCAAGTCGATAGCGAGCGCGGTGCATTACGAGGGCAAGACTCTGCCCGCCTACGATTTTGTGATTCCGCGCATCGGCGCGTCGATCACCGCCTATGGCACGGCGGTCGTGCGGCAGTTCGAAATGACGGGTGCGCAAGTGCTGAACTCGGCCCAAGCCATCGTGCAAAGCCGGGACAAGCTGTTCGCCCATCAGGTGATGGCGATGCACAAGCTGCCCATGCCGGACACGGCCTTTGCAAGTTCCCATCACGACACCGAGGACCTGATCAAAATGGTGGGCGGGACGCCGCTCGTCATCAAGCTCTTGCAGAGCAGTCAGGGCAATGGCGTGGTGCTGGCCGAGAACCGCAAAGCGGCTGCATCGCTGATCGAAGCCTTGCGCAATGCCGATGCGAGCTTCCTCGTTCAGCAGTTCGTTTCAGAGGCCGCGGGACAGGATTTGCGCTGCCTCGTCCTCGACGGCAAGGTTATCGCCGCCATGGTGAGACGCGCCAATGGCGACGAGTTCCGCGCCAATTTGCACAAGGGCGGCATCGCGTCGGAGGCCAGGATCACGCCCGAGGAGCGCAAACTCGCTATCAAGGCGGCCAGCAAACTCGGTTTGAAATTCGCCGGTGTCGATATACTTAGGTCCGCAAAAGGACCCCTTCTGCTTGAGGTCAACTCTTCGCCGGGCCTTGAAGGCATCGAGAGAACCACAAATAGCAATATTGCAGGGCTCGTACTGGATTACATCGAGCAGCGCACCTTCCGCGCCCGGCCGTGGATGAAGAAAGCGGCTTGAGCCGCATCGGCGCGAGGCTCTGTTTGACGCTTGCTTTTATACCAACACCCGCAATGTGTGGCTCACCCCTCGCCCCCGCGCGTGCAACGGCGTTCCTTCTCCCCTTGCGGGAGAAGGACAGGATGGGGCGCGTGCCACACATAATGCGGGCCGGTATGACTCCTATCCATCTACGGCTGTGCGGAGTATCCTATGCAAGATGACAGGTCTCCGGACGCGCCGGAGAAAAGCGGGCGTGAGCCCCCGGCTTCGATAACATTCGGCGAGACGCTGCTGATTTTCTTGTTCTTAGGCCTGATCGTGATCATTGGAATAGCGATGAACCACCTTTTGGGGTTCTTTCATGCCTGAAATGCCATGCGCGGTACCATAACCGGTCCAGGCCGGAAGCGGCTTCCCCCCTCTAAAGCCGGCTCCGCAGGCAACTCCCGCGCCGCGCTCAAAAATGCCTGATTTTAGAGCGCTTCTGCCGGAAGCACCCCTGTCACCCCATGAAGGCCCATGAGATTAATCGCGTTAGTCAAGACCGGCGTAATGATGTTGGCGGCGTCGCTCGTGTTAGCCGGAGCCGCGGCCGCGCATCCCCATGTGTGGGTCACCGTCGAGACCGAAGTGACGACGGGCCCCAATCGGGAGATCACCGGCTTTAGGCATAAGTGGACCTTCGACGAGATGTACACCGAGTTCGCCATAGCGGGGCTCGATACGAACGGCGACGGCATCTATAGCGAGGAGGAGCTGCGCCCGCTTGCACAGACCAATGTCGAGGCGCTGAAGGAATTCGAGTGGTTCACCTTCGCGTTCCTCGGCAAGGACAAGCTGCAGATGAAGGATCCGCCGGCAGATTATCGCTTGGAACACAAAAACAAGCTCTTGACGCTTTATTTTACCGTGCCGCTCGCAACGCCGGTTCCGCACGCTAAAATCAAGGACTTCAGTTTCGCAATTTACGATCCGGGCATGTATGTGTCGCTCACCTTTGCCAAGAAAGCGCCGGTGAAACTTGCCTCGGCAAAACAGCTGCGTTGCGAGGCCCGCGTTGGCGGTCGCCCTTCCGGCGACGAGGTGGCGGCAGGCTCGCTGGGAGAGGACATCGATCCGGCGAGCAATCTCGGTTTGCAATACGCCGAGCGCGTCACGTTCGATTGCAAATAATTCGCGGCTGCCCAAGATTCGGCGTAGCGGAGTGACAACTTTAGGACAACGTACGCATTAACCGTACGCACCGTCATCGCGAGGCGGCATTTGCCGCCGTGGCGATCCAGCGCAGCATAGGTGATTTGAGTCTGGATTGCTTCGCGGAGTTTACCCCCGGCCCACAAGCCGGGGGATCGCAATGACGGCTGCACCGGATAAGAGCGCGATGCTTTAAACTGAGATCGGATCAAGAACCACGCGAGCGGATAAGATGACAGCGAGCCAGCCCGTCAAAGCCTGCGTTTTCGATGCCTATGGAACTCTGTTCGACGTTCACGCCCCAGCGGCGGCACTTGCGTCGGAGCTTGGCGAGCGCGGCCCCGCAATCTCCGCGCAGTGGCGGGCGAAACAGCTCGAATATACCTGGCTCCGCAGCCTCATGGGACGCTACGCGGATTTCGCGCAGGTAACGGCGGACGCGCTCGACACGGTGCTGGCGGCAAACGGTCTTTCAGCCTCTCCGGTGCGCGATAAGCTCCTGACGCTCTACACCTCGCTTGCCGCCTATCCGGACGCCGCCCCTTGCCTTCAGGCGCTGAAAAGCGCGGGTGCGCGCACGGGCATCCTGTCCAACGGCTCCCACGCGATGCTCGCCGCCGCGGTAACTTCTGCGAAGCTTGGCGGGTTGCTCGATTATGTCCTTTCGGTCGACCCGGTGCGGATCTACAAGCCGAGCCCCAAAGTCTACGATCTCGCGCCGAACGCGTTCGGGGTCGAGCCGGGGCAAATCGCTTTCGTTTCCGCGAATGGCTGGGATTGCGCTGGCGCTGCCGCCTTCGGCTTTCGAGTGATCCATGTGAACCGCTTCAATCAGCCCGATGAGCGTCTCGGCGCGCCACCCGAGGCGCATGTTCTGAGCCTCAGCGAAGCCTCCGCTCACCTTTTGACGATGTTGAAATAGGCCCGCAGGCGCCGCCATGACGAAAACTCGTGCGGCAATCGGCTCTGTACTTTTCTTTCTGGCCGCGCCGTGCGTGCTCGCAGGATTCGTCCCTTGGTGGCTTACGCGCTGGGAGCTGCGGCCTGCATTTTTCGGTCTGGAAGCATTACGCGGGCTGGGCG
>JBKQIH010000280.1:0-5493 GCA_052148445.1 Rhodomicrobium sp. | reverse complement strand
GAGCGATGGCTCGCAGCCGAGCTTGGGGCCTCTTCCAGAATATCGCCATCGCTGGAAGGGCGGGCATATTCGTCGCCGGACTTGAAAAACAGCCATTGTTCATTGTTGCGGCTGGATTTTAGCTTGGTGCGGATCAGATGCCAGCGGCCCTTCAGCTTTTCGCCGTCGAGTTCGAAGGCGAGGTGCCCTTTCTCATAGCCCTTCGCAGGATCGCCTTCTGGCCGCCAAAACCCGCGGTCCCAGATCATGACGGTTCCGCCGCCATATTCGCCCTTCGGGATAATGCCTTCGAAGTCGCCGTAGTCGATGGGATGGTCCTCGACTTGGATGGCGAGGCGCTTGACTTCGGGGTCGAGGCTCGGTCCCTTCGCGACCGCCCAGCTTTTGAAGACGCCATTGAGTTCGAGCCGCAAATCGTAATGCAGACGGCGCGCGGCGTGCTTTTGAACGACAAAGCGGAGGCCTTCGCCCGGTACTGCGATTGCGCCGCTCGGCTCGGGCGTCTTCGCAAAATCGCGCATGCTGCGATAGCGGCTCAGATCGCCCTGAGCATTTGGGTCTTTGCGAGGGCGCCGCCTCTCCTTCGCTTCCGGCGCGGCCAGGCGTGGCATTAGCGCCGGCTCGAACGCTTAGGTCTCGTGGGACGCCCGCCCGGCTCCTCTTGCGGGTCCGGTTCCGCCCGCGACGGCTCGCGCCGGGCCGCTGCTGCATGCCGCTTGCGCGGAGCCGTCTCAGAACTAGGCGCGTCGCCAGGTGCTGCTCGGCGGGCCGGGCTCTTGGCCTCGTGTTTCCCAGCTTCGATCGATTTGCGCAGGGCATCCATTAAATTGATGACATTGGCGGGCTGGCGCGGCTTAACGGCTTCGATGGGCCGCCCCGCCTGCTTCGCCCGGATCATTTCGATGAGCGCGTCCTCGTAACGGTCCTTGAATTTCGAAATATCGAAGTGGCCCATCTTCGTGCGGATGATATGCTTGGCAAGATCGAGCATCTCGCCGGGGATTTTCATATCGCCGATGCCGTCGAAATAGGCCTGCTCGTCGCGCACTTCGTAATTGTAGTGTAGCGCGGTTGCGAGAATGCCTTTATGCCGCGGTTCCAGAACCAAAAGCCGCTCGCGTCTTGCGATGACGGTCCGGCCGATCCCCGCAACCCCCTCCTCCGCCATCGCCTCGCGGATAACGGCGAAGGCCTCTTCGGCCACTTTATCGTCGGGAGCGAGGTAGTACGCGTTATCGAGATAGACGGGGTCGATTTCGTCGCGTTTGACAAAGCTTTCGACTTCGATGGTGTGAGAGCTTTCGATCTCGATCGCTTCGAGATCCTGTTCCTCGACGGTAAGATAATCGGTCTTGGAAAGCGGGTAGCCGCGGACTCGTTCCTCCCGCTCCACGGGCTCATCGGTGCCAGGATCGACCATCTGCTGGCGCAGGCGGTTCCCGGTCTTGCGGTTGAGCCAGTGAAAAGCGATGCGGTCGCTGCTCGATGCGGCCGAGTAAAGCGCGACCGCGCAGGACACGAGCGAAAGCTTCAAGTAGCCTTTCCAATAGGGACGGGGGGCCATCCGCTGAACTCCGCGTTACATGCACCCCCGCCTGTAATCCGCCGTCAAATGCTGTCTCTTAGGTGTGCTTGTGGCTCTGGTGCCCAGCTTTCACATGCTGCTCGTGAGTGCCGCCATGCGAATGTTCACCACCTTTTTTGCCGGCTCCCGCTGCACGCGCTGGGGTGCTCTTGACATTTCCAGCGCTTGCTTTTGCGCCTTTGCGTGCGGCGCCCTGCTGCTTTTTCTCTTCCGTCGCGGTGAAGCCGCGTTCCGGGTGCTTTTTGTCAGTCATGGGAATTCTCTTCCGGGTTCGTTGCTGTCGTTGTTGCAACGCCGGTTCACTACCGATGTTCCCCTGAAATTGCATTTTGATGCGATCGCCTTTGCGAAGCGGCGCGGCGGCGGCCTGTCATCATCCCATGGGCGGCTCAGCGCCAATTGACGAGAGGCCATCAGCCCGCCAGGGGCAACAGGGCGAGGCATTTGGGGCCAGGAGAGCCCGTTCCAATTTCCGTTCCGTCCAGGGCTGCGACGGCCTGCAGCCCAAGGCTGTTGGAGAGGAAAACCTCGTCCGCTTCCATCATATCCCGAACGCAGAGGGTGCGCTCGCTGGCGCTCGTCTGCGCAACGATTTGCGCGCGCATAATGCCTTCAAGTGCGCCATCTTCGAGCGGCGGCGTCAGCACCTCACCGTCCTTGACGATAAAGAGATTGGCGGCGGTGGCCTCGGCGAGGTTGCCGGCGCTATTCAACAGCAAAGCATCGCCGGCGTTGCGCTGACGGGCCTCCTCGCGCGCAAGGATATTGTCGAGATAGCAGGTGGATTTGATGCGCGATAAGGGGGAATGTTCGTTACGCCGTGTCACGGTCGCGACAATGCAATGGACCGGCGGCCTCGGCGGCGGCATCGGACCCGCCGTGACGAGCAGCGTGGGCGTGCAGGTTTCGGGGATGGGCAGCCCTCGTACGCCGGACCCGCGCGTATAGGTGATGCGTATGGCGGCGTCTTGAAGGCCGCAGGCGTTGAGCACAGCGGCGATGGCATCGGCGAGGCTGCCGGGTGCAGGAGGAAGGCGCAGCACTTCGCACCCGCGAGCGAGGCGCTGCAAGTGTTTTTCAAGCCTGCGCACTTTCCCGCCCTTCACCGCTATGGTTTCGAACAAGCCGTCCCCGAGTGTGAAGCCGCGATCGGAGGGATCGATACGCGCCTCGGCGCTCTCGCACAGCGTGCCGTTGAGCCAAACCTTCATCACAGCCCTCCCAACCCCGCCCGCAACAGCGGCGCGATTTTGATCATGCTCTCTTCATATTCCGCCGCCGGATCGGAGTCGGCGACAATGCCGCCGCCGGCTTGCGCAATCATAGCCTCGGGCGTCAGCGTCAATGTGCGTATGGTCATGGCGAGATCGGCCCTGCCATCGAACCCGATCCAGCCATGGGCACCGCAATATGGGCCGCGCGGCGAGGGTTCCAACTCCTGGACGATCTCCATCGCCCGGATTTTCGGCGCACCCGTTACCGAGCCGCCAGGGAACGTCGCGCGCAGCACATCGATAGGGCTCACCGAACCGCGCAAGCGTCCCGTCACCGCCGAGACGAGGTGATGGACGTTAGAAAAGCTCTGCAAGCGGTTGAGATATGGCACTGTCACGCTGCCAGCCTCGCACACCCGGGACAGATCGTTGCGCATCAAGTCGACAATCATGAGGTTTTCCGCGTTGTCCTTTGCGCTTTGCTGCAACGCCCTTGCCAAATCGGCATCGCGGCTGGGATCGGCGTCGCGCCGGCGCGTACCCTTGATAGGCTCCACGGTGACACGGCCCGCGCCATCCAGCGCCAGGAATCGCTCGGGCGAAGCGCTCGCAATCGACACATCCCCGCAGCGCAGGAACGACGCATAGGGCGCGGGACTGATGGTCCTCAGCCGCCGGTAGATGTCGAAATCGCTCAGCCCTAGGGGCCGGCGCGCCGTGAAACGCTGCGTGTAGTTCACCTGATAGACATCGCCCGCCCCGATGTAATCGGCGATGCGGGCAATGTTGCCTTCCACGCAGGCGCGGCTTTGCTCTGCTTCCCAAATCGCGCCGGGCTTTGGGCCGGGAGGCAGCAGATCGAGGGGCGCAGCGGCGAGGCGTCTCGCGAATGAGGCGGCTTTGGCTTCCGTACCGCTTGCCACGAAGGCGAAGCGGCGGCGATGATCGAAGAGCGCAGCGGTATCGTACACGCCGAGCGACATGGCGGGGATGCGCAGCGTGTCCGTTTTCGGCGGCGGCAGCCTTTCGAGAAAGCCACCAAGCTCATAGCCAAGATATCCAATAAGAGCGCCGGAAAACGGTTGCCCCGTTCCGCCGCAGACGCGATGCCGGCGCCAAACTTCGCCAATGGTTTCGAACGGATCGCCGGAGTGACGGACGCCATCGATAAATCCGCCTTCCTCCGTCGCCGAGAGAACCGCTAACGGCCCGGCGGCAACGAGGCTGATGCCTCCGCCTGGCGCACCGCTGCGGTCGAGGAGCGCGGCGTGCCGTTCGGAAGCGAAGATCGAAAAGGCCGCGGCCGGCTGGCGATACGGGACCGGAAGGATGTGCATGGAAGCGTCATAGAGCCCGTTTGGCCGTTTGGCGAGCCTCTGTAAAGGCTGACAAGTGCTTGGCACCGGAAGAGGATGAGGACGCGCGCCGAAAGTCCCCGCCGGTCTGGGCGTCCCCGCGCGCGAAGCTTTCAGCGTGAGGTTAGCCGTTAATCCGGCGCGTTGCGGCGCCGGGGCATGCCGGGCTGTAAGGTTCGAAGTGTAGTTTCATGTATTTGCATGTGGCCGTAGCATTTTATCGTAACGCATGGCTCAAGAAATGGCAGAATTCTCCGCAAAATAAAATTTCCAAGGAAAGAGGCATGTCCGGCATGGAGATCGGGCGGCCTTCGGTGCGCGCGTTCCCGCAATTTTTGGAACGAGCTTCAGGTCAAAATGAAAAGCCGCTGGTGCCCAGAAGAGGCCTTCAATTTTGAGAAGTCTTTACTGATTTCATTGAGAAATTTGCTCAAAATCCCAAACCCGATTTTTGAGTTTGGGAATCGGCCTCTAATTTCCCAAACCCGAAACACGGGTTTTTCACGACCCCAGACGCGCCTTTGCATTCAGAGTCCAAGGTTGGGTCGAGAGCGGAGATCACACATCAAACTCGGCGCGATCATAACAGCTCCGAATCCGAGAATAGCCCTCACCACATGAAAACGGGCACGACGGCGAATTCGGTTTGGCATCCCGACACTCGACATAAATCGCTAATGAACGACTGAGTGCTCGTTCGCCACGCTTGAGGCACAAGATTCCAATGCAGCTCTGCCGAGCTTCGGCTCGTAATGGGCGATCAGCTTCGGAAGTGTTAGTTGGCTCTTTGGTAGTCGAGTAACTTTAGCGTTGTTCGCAGTGATTTTCTCCACCACGTGTGTCAGAAAGGTCTTGCGGTTGAAGCCAGTTTTCACCTGTAGCTTTTCCAGCGAACTTTCAAGTGGGTCCTTGGGCGTGGGTGTCCGACCAGCAGTAACGGCAAGTAATTTCTCTACCTCTGTCAGAAATTGAGCGCGTCCAAGCCTATCATACTCTTCCATTAGTGCCGCCACATGCTCAACGGACCACCTCGGCTTGACTCTCGACCGGCGAAGTCTCTTCAGGACCTCGGCTGCTTTCTTTTGCATCGCTTGTGCCCCTTTCAATTCGTTCCACCAGTTCGAAAGCGAGCTTGTCCAAGTCTTGGTACGCGCTATAGCCTGAACGTAGCCGCGTCAAGAAACTTCCTGCTCCAGCGTATCTTGATCTCAGCGCATTCGATTCGTGAACCCCTGTATTGAGATATTTCCCCACAAAACGCTTAAAGTATGAAGGCACCCACTCTTCGTTGCCCTCCCGTAGCCAACTCATCGTATCTTTTTCCGATTTTATTTCTGGG
>JBKQIH010000279.1:0-20735 GCA_052148445.1 Rhodomicrobium sp. | reverse complement strand
TGACCCCTCGAAACAACAAAAGCCGGAGCAATCTAGACACCTATTCAGACGAAAATATGGCTCGATAGAGCGTCGCGGCTCACTTCACCATGAATGCCTACAGCGCGAGGAATTCGGGGCGGTATTCGAAGTGCATGCCGTCGAAATGATACCACTTGCCGCCCCAGATGAAGCCGTGCTTCTCGAACGCGTTGACGATTTCGAGCGGGATCTTGTTCTTATAGACGAGCGGGATGTTCCGCTCGCGCACTCCGCGCTCATTAAGCGCGCCCGGCAGGCCGTATTGCCAATATTGACCGTAGTGCGGGTTGATGTCGAAGGCGATGCCGAAGGAATGCACGCTAAGCCGCGTCGTCCTCGCGATGCAGCGCGGCACATAGCTGCCCCCGTTCGGGGCGAGGTAGCGCGTGAATTCCGGTCCGAGCGCTTCGAGCTCCGCCGCCACCAGGCGCAGCTTGGCGGCGGCGCCATTCACGGACGAGGCTTGCATGGTCCCGCCGCCGGACTTCGGCAGCCAGGCGACGCGCTCAAGATGGGCGCCGGAGCAGGTCACGCTCGCGCAACCGCCGGCCGGGCGCTTCTCGCATTGGCCGTACATCTTCTCGAAGAACGGCTCGTTACGGATGCGGCCGGGGTCGGCCTCCGGCGCGGCCGGAAACCCGCTTTTGCCGAAGGTGTAGGGCCAGCGGAACATGTCCGCGATGTCCGGCTTGTCGAGCAACGCGTCCAGCGGCTTGTCCTCGCGGCCGCCGCCGAAAGCGATCCTGTTTCCGTCCTTCCAGACAAGGTTGGTTCCGTCATAGCTCACGAGAAAATCGGGATAGGCGGCGATAAGCGCCTGCGCTTTTTGCTCCAGCGTTTGCGCCACAGCGGGGGCCGCTAGCGAAAGGGCGAGACACAGGCCAATCCAAAGCGCGCGCATGGTTAGAACCGGCATCCTTGCTCCCGCTCCATTTCGCGGATTCTGAGCACCTCTTGGCGCTCCGCCCGCGACATGGGAACGTCGGCCTCGACCGTGAAGCGGCAGTTCTCGTTGCCGAACTGCCGGATGCCGCGGCCGGTTTTGAAGCAATAGCCGTTGCGGAAGTAAATCGCGTTGCGCCGGAACCAGAGATCGCCGCAGGAGCCCGGGGCTGCGCCGCTGAGGCTATCGTCGCCGGTGGCGGAATCGTCCTGGGCGGCGGCTTGCGGGAGGGCGGCGGCCCACGCGAAGAGAGACAAGAGCAGCAGGCTGACTTTGAGTGAACGGGACATGGTCATGGTACCCTCATTCTGTGAACGCGCGAAGTGCGGCGAGCCGCATCGCTCTGTGTGCGAATGACCGTTGCATGATAACTAAAAAAGTGCGCGCCGGGTAGCGATCCGGTCAATGGCGGAAGGATTGTGTGGCGGGCGTCTCCGTTTCACATGAAACGAAGGCAAAAACAAAGCTCAGCCCCCTTTCTTGGGCTTCGCCGCAAGCTTCTTCTTCCACTTCGCCGCGAGCGCCTGCACGGCCTCCCACAGCGCTACGCTGGCCTTGCCGTCGATTGGCCCGCTATATACGCCTTCGATCTTTAGACTCTGCTGCAGAAACTTCCGGGTATGCTCGCTCCAATCTCCAGGAAGACCCTTCTTCAAAGCATCCTCATCCTGCTTCATTATTTTCAGCGCGTAGCCTCTTGCATCGACTTCCTCCCGCATCCTTTGCCGAAACTGCTGAAGTTCCTCGTCGTCCATTGGGTACTCAGGAGATATGCTGAAGGGGCCAAGTAACTCAACCGCGATGATAGGTGTCAAGTCGATAGCTTTGCGGTACAACCGAGCGGCCTCTGCTTTATCCTGAGCGACACCCTCACCCTTGAAATACATCTTGCCGAGATTCAACATCGCCTCCACACTGCCAAGATCGGCGGCTTTGCGGTAAAGCCGCAGGCCCTCAGCTTGATCTTGTGCAATACCATTGCCATTGTGGTACATCGTTGCAAGATTATTGATCGCGTCAGCGTGGCCGCTGTTGGCCAGCTCTGTGTACAGGTCTTTGGCTCTGCCGAAGTTCTTGGCGGCATCGAGCGTGCGGCCGAGCTGAAAACGGAACCTCTTTTCTTGCGGATAGACCTGAACTGCAATTTCGCAAGCGGTAAGGGCTTTTGAGGTGTCGATATCGTGAATTTGCCTGCCGAAACGGACACGCCTCTCAATATCGAAAGGCGAGGCGGCCTCGTAATCGCAATCTGTGACCGGCGCGGGGCTCAAATACATATTCTCTCTGAGCCCATCCCAAACCCTGGGGGATTGCCGGAACTCCGTCAGAGCCGACACGCGGTTGCCCACTGCCCGGAAGACCTCGGTGGCGAAGACACCGGGTTTCTGAATCTCCTCGGCGAGCGCTTCGGAGTAGACGCCTTCATCGGCGGCGGTTCTGCCGGGATCGGTTGCGAATGCGACGAAGATGCCGCGCCGCTCTTGCACCGGGCGCAGGCCCTTGCCAGCCGATTTGTCCGAAAAAGAGATGAGCACGTTCCGGCAGGCGTCGAACACCAGGAAATTCGCTTTGGCTGAGGTGGCGGCGATGGAGTCGATAATTTCGCCGAGTCTCACGCCCAACACGGGGAGCTGCGAGTCAAAGACGATTGGGGCCCCGACCGGGATGAGATAGTTCTCCCCATATTTGCTGTTTGCGGCGCCGTGGCCTGAATAATAAAAAAAGCCAATCGCCTCTGGCCCGGCCTTCTCCAGCCGGACCACATAGTCCGAGACCTCGGCCAGCATCGCCGCCTTATCGAGGTCGCGCTTATGGACCACCGCAAAGCCGAGCGCGGTTAGCGCCGCCGCCATGCGCTCGCCGTCGCGATGCGTGTTTTCGAGCGTGCCGATGCTGGCGGGGTACGCCTTGTTGGTGACGATAAGCGCGAGTTTCGGCGCATCGGCCGAGGCGGAGCGTGCGCCCGCAATCAGGAAAACCGCCGCAGCGAAAAAGACGCGCACACCGCTCACGGCACCCCCCCGCACAAATTGACATCCAAAAATACTTAAGCGGGGGGTTTTTGGGAAGCGCGAATGCGCGGCGTTTCTGTTTCCGTTTCACATGAAACACTGGGCCGCCGCACAAAAAAGCCGCCTCGCGTTGAACCTGCCCGGCGCTCCGGGCAACAAACCGTTACGCCGCGTGGCGCAATCCAAGACTCAGGGAGACGTCCATGTTTACGAAGCACACCATAGCGATTGCGTTCACATGCGCCGCGCTCAACTTCTTCAAGCTGCCGGCGCTCGCCCAGGAACTGCCGCAACCCGCGCCCCACGTGAAAACCGAAGCGATCATCATGCTGCAGAACGACGCCATGCTCGGCAAGCGCGCCGGGAGCGTCCGGGAAGTGGGCCTTTATTTGAAGGGCGTGCGCGAGGCCTTCGCCGCGGCCTATGAGAAAATCGACACGCCCGAGACCATCAGCGCGGTTGTCGCGGTGAAGCCGGGCCGCAAAGCGCGCCTCTGGATCGTCAGCTCGCTGCAAACGCCGCCTGACCGCGCCGCTCTCATGGCGCGCTTCGATGCTCTGCCTGTGCCCGAGGTGCGCGAAGGTCCGGTCGCGTTCGCCATCCGGTTCACGGTAGCGGGGGCCAAGCCCGAGAAAATCCCCATGGTTCCGCCGGACTGGAATGCGGCGTTCGGCGGCAAGCCCGCCATCATGCCCGATGCGATCGCCACCTATATTTGGAAGGATTGAGCGCTTCCGGTTTGGCGTCTCTTGCGGCGGGCGTTGCCGTTTCACATGAAACAAGCGCGGCCGTAGGTGAAGCGGTGCGCTGCCCTGCCTTCTGCCGGCATCGCCGGTATCCGGGATCGTTTCAAACGCCGGCGTGCTTTACGATCACGCGTCTGCGCAGCGGTACTGCGCACCGCGGCGCGCACGGGATGACGCCGCGGAGTCACAGGCGGACATTTGCGTAAACCGAATGAGGACGGCGCGCGATCCAGGTTGACGCCGCCGCCGCGTCCTGTTTCGTTCTGTCGTTATGACTCAGTTGAAAATCGCAAACGCGGCGGATTTCGCGCACGCCTTTTCCGTTTCACATGAAACAGTGGAAAAGCTTCAGCTCTACGAGCGCCTGCTCGTCCAGTGGCAAAAGGCCATGAACCTCGTCGCGCCGGCGACGATTCCTCAACTCTGGCAAAGGCATTTCGCCGACTCCGCCCAGCTCCTCGCGCTCGCCCCCCACGCAAAAATATGGGTGGACCTTGGTTCAGGAGGGGGATTCCCAGCGCTTGTAATTGCTATTATGCTGGCGAATCAGAAAGAGTGCTTTGTGCACCTTGTCGAGAGCAATGCGCGCAAATGCGCGTTTCTCGCCGAGGTGGCGCGGCAAACGGGCGCTCCTGCCCGCGTGCACAACATGCGCATCGCCGATGCCGCAGCCTCAGGCGCGGTTCCGGCCGCCGATGTTGTGTCCGCTAGGGCGCTGGCGCCGCTCGATGCGCTGTTGGAGCTAGCCCTGCCGTTTTTCGGTACTGCGTCAGCTGGGTTGTTTTTGAAAGGCCGCGAGGCCGGAGTAGAAATCGCTGACGCCCGGAAACGCTGGGTTTTCGATTTGAAAATCCATCCTAGCATCAGCGATGCGCAAGGACAGATTTTGCAAATCGGGAAACCGGTGCTCATACGGGGTGGCGAGCAGTGACATACAAAAACGGTAGAGACCTGCGGGTGTTCGCGGTCGCCAATCAAAAGGGCGGCGTGGGCAAGACGACGACGGCAATCAATCTTGGCACGGCCTTGGCGGCGGTCGGCGAGCGCGTGCTCGTCATCGACCTCGATCCACAGGGCAATGCCAGCACGGGGCTAGGCATACCGGAAGAAGCGCGGCATGTCTCGACCTACGACGTTCTCGCGGGCGCGGCAGCCCTCGAACAGGCCATGACGCCCGCGGCGGTCCCGGGGCTTTTTGTTGCGCCATCGACGCGGGATCTCGCGGGCCTTGAGCCCGAGATTTCGGCCGCGCCGAACCGCGCTTACTTCTTGCGCGACGCGATCAACTCGCTGCGTGCCTCCGAGCGGGACCGGCCTCCCGAAGACCGGCTCGGTTATGTTCTGATCGATTGCCCGCCTTCGCTGAGCATTCTCACACTGAATGCGCTGGCGGCGGCCGATGCGGCGCTGGTGCCGGTGCAGTGCGAGTTCTTCGCACTCGAAGGGATTACGCAACTCAAGGAAACCATCGACTTCGTCAAGTCGAGCCTCAATCCATCGCTCGAGATCCACGGTGTGGTGCTGACCATGCACGACAGCCGCACCAAGCTCGCCGACGAGGTCGCCAACGAGGTGCGCAGCTTCTTCGGACAGAAGGTTTACGAAACCGTCATTCCACGCAATGTGACCGTTGCCGAGGCGCCGTCGCACGGCAAGCCGCTGCTTCTGTACAATCACAAGAGCGCCGGAAGCCGCGCCTATATGGACCTTGCGGCGGAGATGATCAGCCGGGAGGCGGCGGCTGCGGCCAGGGCCGCGTGAGGCTGTGGCGGCGTAACTGTGTCCGCGTCATTGCGAGTGAAGCGAAGCAATCCAGGGCCAGGGAACGCCAGTGGCGTGCAAGCTCACCTGGTTCGCTTGCGATGACGGCTAGTTGTAACTGAATTTGGTCTGGAATGACCCGCGCATGCGCGGCTGGGATATCGTTCGCGAGCTGGAGAAGCGACATGGAATCACGATCGGGCAGCTTGGCCATGGGGCCGTCACCCGTCCAGAAGAACCGCCTCGGCCGGGGCCTGGCATCGCTCATTGGCGACAATGTACCGGTGAACGGCAGGGTGCTGCCTGCAAACGGCGAAAGCCGGATGGTGCCGATCGATCGCGTGAGGCCGAGCCCGCTCAACCCGCGCAAGAACTTCAACGAGGCGGAGCTGGACGAGCTTGCGGCCTCGATCCGCGAAAAGGGCCTGGTGCAGCCGCTCGTGGTCCGGCCCGCGGATGCAATGGGCACCTCGTATGAGATCGTAGCCGGCGAGCGCCGCTGGCGCGCTGCGCAAAAGGCATCGTTACATCTCGTTCCAGTGATTGTGCGGTCTTTATCGGATCAGGAAGCGCTAGAGCTTGCGATCATCGAAAACGTTCAGCGCTCGGACCTGAACGCCATCGAAGAAGCCGGCGGCTACCGCGAGCTTGTCGAGCGTTTCGGCTACACCCAGGAGGAGTTGGGGCAGATCATCGGCAAGAGCCGCAGCCATCTCGCCAACACCATGCGGCTTTTGAAGCTTCCCGAGAGCGTGCAAGCGCTGGTCCGCGACGGCTCGCTCTCTGCCGGCCACGCGCGCGCACTGATCGGCCGCGAGGATGCCGAGGAGGTCGCCAAGGAGATTGTGAAGCGCGGCCTTAACGTTCGCGATGTCGAAGCGCTCGTGATGGGGCGTAAGCCCGCGGCTCCATCGGGCCCATCAAAGCCCGCGCATCAGAAAGACCCCGACACACGCGCAGCCGAGCGTGAGATGTCCGATGCGCTTGGACTTTCCGTCGCGATCAATCCAGGCAAGGGCGAGGCCGGAGAAATTATCGTCCACTACAAGACTTTGGAGCAGTTCGAGACCATCCGCCAAGCCTTGCTGGCCCAGAAACTGGCCTAAGCAAACATCGGCGCGCACATGCGCGTCCTATTTGCCGTTGCATTGGGAAGATGCACCGCTCCTTTAGTTCGTCATCCCGTGCGCGCTGCGGTTCACAGTGCCGCCGCGCAGAGACGGGATTGTAAGGGGCGCCGGCGTTCGTAGCGGTCCCGGATACCGGCCATGCCGGTTCCGCGGGTGACGAAGGTTGCGAGAAGGGCACCGCTTCAGGACCGCTGCGAAACAAGGCACTGCGGCTTGACGGATAAGATGCGTACGGCGCGCCGCTAGCTCCGGCGTACCTCGGTTTTCGAAGGGTCCGCCGTGCCGGTTTCGATGAGCTCGTCGTAAAAGCCTATCAAGATGGAAAGAAACTCCATGGCACCTTTGAGCGCACGGGCGTCTTCGCTAGAGAGTGCTTCGGCGGGCGCTATGCCCGTAACGGCGCTTTCCTCGACGCTGGGCGATGGCTGCGAGACCGGATATGGGAAAGAGCGGGCGTTCGCGAATGGTTTTGAAAGTGTACTCATGGAATGTAGATCCCCGGCTGTTTACAACGATAATCAATTGGCCGCTGGCGGCCTTCCACCGCGCAATGGCTAATCGCTGCCCTCAATTCAGCGCCTAGCCCTGCAGGTGTGAAGACAACTCCGCCTTAGCTGTAATGTTCCAAGTTTGTGCGGAATCATCACACTTTTTTCCGTACCCGGCTGCATTTGTCCGGCTTTGCAACCAATCGGCGTACGGATTTTTAGTCGGCCAGCCGGCAGACGAGCGGACCGGGCATGGATGAAGTCGTATTGTGCCCGGCCTCCAGCACCGTTTTGGCTTCGTAATCGACAACGCTCGGGTCCAAGGCGGGCCGGTGCGTGGAACCCTTCATTCTTTTCTCCTCCGCTTTATACTCCGCCGAGCAATCGGGAGGCGACGCTTGGGTCAGCCCGGTGGCTTGTTTGACCCTGGCCCAGCAGCCGGCCGCATCGGCGTACAGCGAGCAGCCGGGGGCGAAGACCCTTGAATAGCGCAAGTTCATACCGGACGGCGTCAATTCGATTGCGTGCCACGTCTTCGCAACGTCCTCGAAGATCTTCTTGCCATCCGGAGCGCGGTAAACGGCAAAGCCAAGCCCGCCATTCACGCCATCGGCCGCATCGAAGAAGACATAATCGCCTTTGACGCCTTTGAAATATCCGCCCCAATCTTTGGCATCGACGAGCTTTTCGTCCCCGGCGTTCGGTTCCCGGCATTTGTACGGGGCCGATCCCGGCGTGAACGGCACGATGGAGAGCTGTTCAGCCCCGACTTCGCCGCGATCGATCTGCTTCACGGCGAAACCTTTATAATAAAAGCAAGAGAGCAACGGCTTGGCCTGCGGGTTCAGCGGATCGGCCGGCAGCGGGATCTTCACGGTGCTGACCGGCTTGTCGAACAGGGCCGCCGCGTCTTTCGCAAGGGCGTTTCCAGAAAATAATAGGCTGAGCACGACGGCAACTTGTATTCGCATGGGGCCGGGACCTCGGACGCTGGAAAGGGAACGGGCGGCGAGAGCGGTGTGCGCAAAATCCGACTAGCCGTCATTGCGAGCGCGGCGATGCAATCCAGGGCCAAGTCACTGACGTTGCATTTGGATCGCCACGGCGGCGACGCCGCCTCGCGATGACGTTGTGCGAAATTGAGTGCGCAAGGCTCTCATTCATCGATGTTCAGACTGCTGATCCTGCAATTTGTTTTTTTCCGGTCCATTTCTGGGCTGAAATTGCCACACGCTAAATCTTCCATTCCGGCCCGGGACGGGTTAATTTTCCCTTCGTTAAGGCGTTGGCCGAAGCGGGGGTATCTTGAACGAACACCAGGGACTGCCGGCGGCGTTGTGTCCCGGCATCGAGCGCTTCATTGCGGAAGCGGCAGAGGCCTATGCCGGATCCACCGGCGCGGAACCGCTCGACGAGCAGCGTGAAACCTATGCCTCGTTCAGCCACCGCTTCCGGCAGCCGCGGCCCGGGGGAGTGGCTGTTGAGGATGCGGCGCTCGCGGCTGGGCTCGCGGAAGTGCCGGTTCGCATATATAGGCCCGCATCGCTTGCCCCGGGGCGGCCCGCGCCCTGCATTCTATATATGCATGGCGGCGGCTGGGTGCTTGGCAGCGTAGACACGCACGATTGCATCACCGCCGAGATCGCGGAAAGCACAGCGGCCATCGTCGTCAGCGTCGATTACCGGCTCGCGCCGGAGCACCCGTTCCCGGCCGGCTTCGATCAGTGCTGCGCGGCGCTCGGCATGCTGGCGCGCGAAAGCACCGCTTTCGGCATCGATAA
Organism: Rhodomicrobium sp.; assembly: GCA_052148445.1. GTDB lineage: Bacteria > Pseudomonadota > Alphaproteobacteria > Rhizobiales > Rhodomicrobiaceae > Rhodomicrobium. The sequence goes on along the minus strand of JBKQIH010000279.1, from coordinate 11,853 downwards.
GGGACGGATCGCGGTGGCGGGCGACAGCGCGGGCGCAAATCTGGCGGCGGCGCTGGCGCTCTCTGCTCGCAACGAGGGCGGCCCGGCACTCGTGGCGCAGGCCCTTATCTATCCGGTGCTCGGCACCGATTGGAACTTGCCGTCCTACCGTCAGAACGCTACGGCGCCCATGCTGAAGACCGCGGAAATGGCCCGCTATTGGGGCCTGTACCTGGGCGGCGAGCCGGTCACCAATAATCCATACGCCGCGCCGCTCCTCGCCACCGATCTCAGCGGCCTGCCGCCCTCCCTGATCTGGACGGCGGGGCACGATCCGGTCCGGGACGACGGGGAGCTTTATGCGCGGCGCCTGCGCGAGGCGGGAGTGCCCGCGATCTATCGCTGTGCCCCAGACCTCGCCCATGGCTATCTGCGCGCCCGCGCGATGAGCGCCTCGGCCGCCGCCGAGTTCGAGGCGTTGTGCTCCGCGCTGCGCAGCCTGTTGCAGGCGGCCTGACCGAATGCCGCTCATTTCCGTCAACGGAATTCGTTTGAATGCCGCAATCGAAGGCGAGGGACCACCGCTGCTTTTGCTGCATGGCCTTGGCAGCAGTATCGCTTCGCTCGGTGCGGAGATCGAGCATTTCCGGCCGCATCGCCGTATTATCGCCATCGATGCGCGCGGCCACGGCGGATCGGACCGTCCCGCCCGCTTTACAATTCAGGATCATATCGCCGACGTGGTTGCTGTCCTGGACGCGCTTGGCATCGCGAAATGCGCGCTGCTCGGGCGCTCGATGGGCAGCTACATCGCCCAAGGCGCCGCCGCCGCGGCACCGGAACGGATCGGCGACCTTGTCCTTGTGGTGCCCCGCGCCCACGCCAGCGAGTCGAGCATGATCCGGCTGCGCCGTCACTACGCCAGCGAGCTTCAGGGCCGCAGCCGACAGGAGCAGAGGCGGATCTTGCTGGGCCATATGCTGGCCCCTTCGACCCCAGCGCGCATGGCGTCGCTTCTGGCCGCGCTCGCGGAGAAATCCCAAGACGAATTGTCCGGCGCCGGGGAGGAAGCGGCGATGGCGGCAACTGCGGCGTTCGATTTCCGCGCCGTTCTGCCGCGGATTACGGCGCGCACCTTGGTTGTCAGCGGCCGCCACGACTGGCTCAATCCGCCCGAAGAAGGCGCTCTGATCGCTTCGCTGATTCCGGGAGCGCGCCAGGCTGTTTTGGAGCATTCCGGTCACCTGCCGGCCGTCGAGGAGAGGGAATGTTACCTCGCGCTCATCGCCAGCTTTCTATCCGCCGCGCACAGCCCGGACGTGTAATAGCGGCGGCCCTCGCAGCAGCATATCGTTGTCATGGCCGCACTTGATGCGGCTGTCCAGGAAAGAAGCTAAACGTTTCAATCCCAGCCTGGATGGCCGGGTCAAAGCCCCTTAGGCGCTAACTTAACGGCGGACAGCGTAATGGGGGCGGGAACGCCGCTGCAATCTCTGCGTACAGATTTCGAGCCTGTGCGGTTGTCTCGACGTCCCTTCTCCCATGGGGAGAAGGACAGGATGAGGGGCGATACGCCGTCAAGTTAGCGCCTATGGTAACCCCCCCATGACTGCCGGGCCTAAATCGATTTCTTCACACGCTCCTGCGCGGATACGACGATGTTCGCCCGGATCATTTGGGTGCGGGCACAACTACGAACTTCCAGGCCCGCTCATCGGCGAAATAAGCGGCGATGGCGCTTTTGATATCCTCGATGGAAACACGCTCGTAGCCCTTCACGCTGTCGCGTGCCAGCTCCAGCTTGCGCGGATCGGCCTGGGTTCCCGACAGCGCCTGAAGCCAGTATTCGTTGGAAAGCTCTGCCTTTTTCAGCCTCTCGATGGCCGGAATCTTGGCGCGCGCGAGTTCGTCGGCTGTCACGCCATTCAGGCGCATATCCGCCGCGATCCGCGAAACGTTCGCATAAAAGCTCGCGATTTTGTCCGGAGGGGTTTCCACCTTGCTCCAGGCGAAGCCGTAACCGGGGAGCTCATAGGACAGCCGGACCCCGGCTTGAGGGCTGTAGGTGGCGCCCTCGGCTATGCGAACCTGGTCGATAAGCCGGTTCTTGAAGATGTCAGCGGCGAGCGTAAGCGCGAACGAACGGGGAACGTCGGAAAAAAAGTCGTCCGCCGGCCAGGCCACATAGGCAATCGAGGCGTCGGAGCGGCCCTTGTGGGTTCGCTCTACCGGTAAATGCGTTGGCGCTGGGAAGACGATGCGCGCGCCTTCGCCTGGACCACGCGGAGCCGGGCGCGGCGGCATGGCGCCGAAAGTCGCCGCCACCGCTTCGATCGCCGCGCTGGTGCCGATGTCGCCGGCAATCGTAATCTCGATAGCGCCGGACGATAGCGGCCCTTGCAGCAGGGTTTTCAAGTCTCCTGCCTTGGCCGCGGTTAGCTCTTCGCGGCTGGGCTCGCCCCAGCGGGGATCGCCGCCGTGTAAGAGGCGTTCACGGTCGCGTCCATCGACACCCGAAGGCGTTGCCTCCATCTGGTCAAGCTGCGCCAGTGCCTGAAGCCGGACGTGCTCGACAGCCTCGGGCCGGTAGGCCGGATCGGTCACATAGGCTGCCATCACCTGCAATTGTATGCCGAGATCCTGCGGCCGCGTCCGTCCGATGAAGACAAAGGCATCGTCGGCTACGCTAAATTGCGATCCGTAAAGTTTTGAAGCCAGCACCTTCGCCATGTCCTGCACGCTCATTGCCTTCAGGCCGCCCGCCACGAGGGCTTGCGTCTGCCATGCCGAACCGTCATTCGGGAGATCCTGCCTGCCATTGCCTAAGCGGACCTTGATCAGAACATCTCCCGCGCGGAATTGGGTTGGCTTGACCGTCAGCGTCACGCCATTGGCGAAACGTACCGCCGTCGCGCCTAAATCCGCGATATCCGTCCGCTCCGCCACAGTTCCGGGAGGCCCGAACGCTCCATACGGCCATTCCAGGGCGGCTCCGGCGGCTGGCGCGCTCACCGCGACGGCATGAGACTTGGTAAACGCGGCCGCGAGGGCCTCGTCCCCGCCTTCCACCGGTGCGGGCGCAGACATTTCCACCAGCGGTCCGGCACCGTCGAATATCCTGCCGAGCGCGCTGTTCACTTCGGCCAGCGTCAATGCTTTCACGGTTCGCTCAAACTGCGCCAGAGTATCGGCCGGTGCCACGAAAACCCTGTTCCGGTCGGCCGCAGCTACGAGTGTTGCGGCGAGATCCTTGGTTCGCCGCGTCGCCGCCGCGGCAGCCGCTTGCTCATAAAGGGTGCGGAAGAAGCTAATCTCACGATTAAGCTCTTCCTGACTGACACCGTACTGGACGATCCGGCGCTGTTCCTGTTCAATCGCTGCCAGCGCCTGGCGCCAGCCATCGGGCACGGATACTGCCGTTACGCTTGCGGCCTTCGCGGACCTCAGCAAATTGCTATAGCTCGCGCTCGCACTTAGGAACGGCGGATTCTTGGCCTGCGCGAGTTCGGCAAAACGGCGCTTCAGCACAGCGAGCCCCAAAGATTCCACGAACTCCGAGTGCCGCTTCGCCTGCGTGTCTGGCGAGCCGTCGTAAGGTTGCGCCCAGGAGATTTCGATCCGGGTCTCCGAACCGGGCAATTCCACGAGTTTGGCCGTCAAGCCGCGCGGTTTCACAACCCCAAGATCGGGTTCGGGCATGGCGGGACCGGCCGGCTGCCAATCGCTGAACAGCGCCTTGATCTTCTCTTCGATGCCGGCGGGATCGATGTCTCCGGCTATCGACAGCGTGGCCCGGTCCGGGCGGTAGTTGGTGCGATAGTATTCCTCCAAAAGGCCGATTGGCGCGTTTCGAACCACGTCCACCTTGCCGATGGGAAAGCGCCTTGCGGCCAGTTGCCCATCCAGGAGCATGTTAAGCCGTGCCGCATAGGCCCTGTATTGCGGCGTATCGCGCAGCCGCTCCTCGGAGAGGACCACCCCGCGTTCGGGTTCCAGGGCCTTGGCGCTCAAGGTCAGCTCGCTCGCGGTTTCGCGCAGGAGCATCAAACCGGTATCGACGGTGCTAGCATCCGCTTCTGGAAGGTCCAGCATGTAAACCGTCTGCGTCCAGGAGGTCGACGCGTTGGTATCGGGGCCGAAGGCGAGGCCCTTGCGCTGGAGGATTTTCACCATCTCGCCTTGCGGCACGCGCTTGGAACCTTTGAATGCCATATGCTCCAAGAGATGGGCCAGCCCTTGCTGCGCATCGCTTTCCTGCAGCGAGCCCGAGCCGATGCGGAGGCGCAGCGAGACTTGTCCGGCGGGCGTTGCGTTTTTCATGATCGCGTAGCGCAGGCCGTTCGGCAGCGTTCCGTATAAAATTGCGGGGTCTGGCTTCAAATCGCTGCGGCTTTGCGGCCAGATCGCGCTCTCTCCGCCTTCGCTTGCGTGAGCGGAGAGGCCGCGTGCCGCCAGCAAAATGACCCCGGCGGCGAGCATTGCCTGAAGCAGAAACATGGCCGTCGCCTTCGGTATCATCGTTCACTCCCAGATTTCGCGCCCCGAGCAGGTAAAATTCCTGGCTTGGGAGGGTGGCGCCATCATTGCCCTTGGCCCGCCTCCGGTGAAACCGAAATCCCCGCAAGCGCGCGATCCTTCAGCCGCTCGACTTCGTCGTGATCGCCGGGAAAGGCTTCCTTCGTCAGCACCGTGAGCGCCGCCGAATAAGCCTCTGCCGCGCGGTTCAAATTGCCGTCCCGGTCTCCTTGGATGCGCTGTTCGTAAGCAGCCCCGAGATTTCGCTGCAGCTCCGCCCGCAGGGAATTGAAGGATTTTGCACCGAGGTGAGGCAATGCGGCTTCATAGGCTTGGATCGCACGTTCAAGATTGTCCGCTTTTTCGCCCTTGATGCGTTGCGTATAGGCGGCGCCGAGGCCCGCTTGGATCGTACCCCAATCATCAGGGTCGGCCGCGACCTTCAGAACCGCCAGCGCGCCCTCGTAGCCTTGGATCGCTTCTTCGATGTTGTCAGCGCGCTCGCCCTCGATGCGAACGCAATAAGCCGCTGCCAAACGCGCCTTATCTCGCACCCAGACCCGCACGGCCACTTGGGATCGAACTCCGAGCGCGGCCTCGAAAGCCTTTATGGCCCGTTCGATATTTTGAGAACGGTCGCCGAGCTGCCGCCGGTCATAAGCGTCTCCAAGGCCTTCTTGCGCTTCCGCCCAAACTCCCGTGCGCATCGAATAAAGTTCGGGAACGGACAGCGCCTCTTCATAGGCTTCAATCGTTTTCTCAAGATTGTCCGCAGACGAACCGGTGGTCAAACGTGCCGCCTGGTGCCCCGCGAATTTTCGGGCAAGCGCCCATTCGAGCGGAAACTTCTCGCGCGGAAATGTGGTGGCGATCGCTTCTTCGGCGGCCAAAGCGCGCTCCGGGCTAGGCCCGTCTGCCTTAAGTTTGGCCGCAACTTCGGGTCCGGCCAACGCAACGCTCAGCTTCAGCCGCTCGCCGGCGCGAACGATGTCCAAGCGGACGGGCGAGGCCGGTTTCCTTTCGGCGATGGCTTGAGCGAACCCATTGAATTCCAGGCCGCCCGCCTCATCGAGGGCCACGATGACATCGCCGGGCTTTATTCCGGCTTCTGAGGCTGGGCTCCCGGGTCTCACCCGCGCGACAAGCACCGCGCTTGGCGTTGAAAGGCCAAGGGTTTGCACGCTTGCCGGCGTAAGGTTTCTGACGGCAATGCCGAGATAACCTTCCTCGCTTGCGGGCGCGGGATGCCATGGGCGCTGGTCCCCGGCGTCGCACAGGGCCGGCCGTTTCATTCCGGAGGCGGGCGAGCAGGGATCGACGAGTTGGGTTGGGCGGGAAACGGGCGCGGGATTGACCGCCGCCGTCCGCGTCGCCGGCGCCGGGCTTGCGAGCGACCGCAATGAGTCCGGCGAGATATTCGACAAAGGAGGTGACGGAGGTTCCCCGGGCCTCTCCAGCATCCGGTCTACGAGGCGGCTGTCCTGCCAAACGCTCGGGATTCCGGCAAGCGCCGGCGCTTTCGGCCGCTGCACAAACATCGTTCTTGTTGCGTAGGAGATCCAAAACCGGTTCGAGGCCATGAAGTCCCGGCCCAAAAGCATATCGGTCTCGGTCCGGGAGGCGGCGAATACGCCGAACCGGGCCTTGGCCATGCTAAGACCGGCGGCGGTTAGCTTTTCGAACCTGTGGACCGGGGTTTTGGCGGCGAAATTGCCGGCGCCGACATAGCTGGCGAAGCTTCCGCTGTTCAGAGACGCCTCGGTCACGCCCGCCCTCAGTGCCGCGCTGCGGCTCACAGCGCTCTCCGTTGCGCCGGTGTCGAACAAGCCGGTTAGCCTCGTGCCATCGAGCTCGGCGGCGAGCGAGATACGGCGCTGCCCAGTGATCCGGATGGGCGTTGCGGTGTAATCCCCCGTCCACGGCGGCGCGACGGTCCTGCAGCCTTGCACCCGGTAAAGCGTCAGCGCCGAGCCCGCGAAGTCGAAGTCCAGATCGTAACCGGAAAATACATCGGCGCCGAGCAGCCCGGCCACCGGCTGTTGCCCGAATGCGGTGACGTTCAGAAGCTTGATCGCGGGAACGCTCTTGTACCGGAAATGCGCATCGCCGAATTTCAAATCCTGGACCACGAAATTGTTGACGGTAAAATCTTTCGTCGTGCCGTGAACCCGTGTCCTGCGCAGGTCGCGGTCCAGATGCAGCCGCGCTGCGATTTCAGGGGTCACGAAGGTCTGGGCTCCGGTGTCGAGGCCCATGGTGACGCCGGCGCCTTCGATCCGCGCTGGGGCGGTTAAATAGGAACTGCGGCGTCCAAGCGGGATTGTGGCTTGCTTGACGATGAGGCAGGGCTCCGCGAGGGCTTCGCCAGCGACGGCGGCCAGCAGCAGCAAAGCGGGCCAGAATAAACGCGGCATCGCCCTCATCCCAGCCCGCGGCCCGGCAATCCAATCTTGGCCCTCGCGGGTTCGGCAGGATGGGATTGCCATGCTAAGCGCAGCCCTCAAGTCCAGTGCGGCGGCATCGTGCCTACGAGCATAAACAGGATCGCCGTTTTAGCCAAGCTCGCCTTCTACGCAAAGCAAGAGGAGACGGCAGCGGCAGCCGCCATCTCCCCCGAAGCCGCGCTTATTCACGGCGCACGCGGATCGCTAAGCACCAGGGCTTACCGGCCCCTACCAATAGTACCGGTAGTAGTGCCGGCGATAGTAGCGATGACGCCAATAAGGACGGTAATAGTAGTACCGGTAATACCGCGGACGGTAGTAGTAGTGGTAGTAGTAACGGCGATGCCAGCGGCGATACCAAACGTGAACCGTTTCAGACTTTGCGACATCGGCTTGTGTTAAGACGGCCGCTGGGTTCGCAACGGCGGCATTTGCGCGCCCGGACATGCCGGACACGAAGGCTCCCATAATGAGAGCGAAGGCGATTATAATGAGCTTTTTCATTATCCGTACTCCGATGGAAATGTCCTCTCCGAGCCTATTTACTTATAGCATAGGCTCAGCCGGCATACAAACCGTATTGCTAAGTTATTAAGCCGCCCCGCTTCAAGCCCCGCATCGCTTCCGGGCCGGCAAGGAACGCGGAATTGAACCGCTCTACACGGCATGCCTGCCATGCTTCAAATGCTTATGCCGATGCGAGTTCATTCAATCGCGGCGGGGTCTCTGTCCTACATATTCGGGAAACGGCTACTTTTCCGCTCTCGGATCGAAGCCCCCTGCGATGGGCCAGGTGTCCAATGGTTTTGTGGATATCGGCGCGAGCGGCATCCGGAATATCGAGGCGTTTCGGCGCCCTCGGGCAGCATATCGTCCGGTTCCGGCTCCGCGCCGCCCTCGCGATTGAGGATGCGGGCGGAGAGTCGACGCCGTCCTAATCCTCTTGAGCGATATGGTCAGGCCTGTTCCCGCGCATCGCTTCCCCCGCCGCCCTTCCGCCCCGCCAGCCAGCGCCGCGATCTCCGCCATCTGCCGGTGTTTCAGCCCGCGCTTCTCGAATTCCTTGAAATCGTTGCGGATCTCCTCGTCCCAGGGCCCGGCGCCTTTAACCCGCTGCCCCTTGTAGCGCAGGTAAAGCGCGCGCGCCTCTTTCGCACGGCCCAGAAACCACCGCGCACACGCCTTGCGATTTGCGTTGCAGGACTAACCACGCGCCGCATATTATGTTCTCAAAATCCGGCCTTTCATATCGCAGGCTCGTCATGCATGTAGCTACAAAACTGAAAAGCTCTCCGGTCCCGCGAGTCGATTTGGGGGATATCCGGCGATTCGGACCGGATGGTGTTCTTTACGAGATTACCGGCGAACCCAAGGAAGGCCGGGTCCGCATTCGCGTGCTGGATACGGGCGAAGAAACCTTCTATCCGCTGACGAAGGCGCTCGCGGACCCGCGCGGCTGATGTTCGCCATCTCGTTCGATCTCACAGTCGAGGACACGGAGCGGCATCATCCGAAAGGGGTTTCGCAAGCCTACAGCGACATCCGGCAGACGCTGGAGCGGTTCGGCTTCGAGCGGATTCAAGGCAGCGTTTATATCTGTGCAAGCGAAGACCTCGGCAATTTGTTCGACGCAATGGCCGCGCTAAAGGCGCTGCCGTGGTTTCCGCCCTCCGTCCGCGATATCCGCGCTTTCCGCGTTGAACAATGGTCCGATTTCACGGAGCGGTTCAAGCGGAGCTAAGCGGCCTGCTCCGGAGCTAGCCGCGTCTATCGTGGCCCGGGCGCAGCGAGCAGCGCCTCGATCTCCGCCATCTGCCGGTGCTTCAGCCCGCGCTTTTCGAATTCCTTGAAGTCGTTGAGGATCTCCTCCTCCCAAAGCCCGGCGCCTTTAACGCGCTGGCCCTTGTAGCGGCGGTAAAGCGCGCGCGCCTCTTTCGCGCGGCCGAGAAACATCAGCGCATGCGCCTTGTTCATGGCAAGGACGATGGTCTCCGGCTCGATGGCGATGGCGCGGTCCGATGCGGCGAGCGCGCCTTTGAAATCGCGGGCGAACAGCCGGTACCATGAAAGCGCAAGCAACTCCGAGGCTGTCGCAGGCCCCGGCTTGTCCGCCTTCTCGCGCTCGGCCTTCTCGATCTCCGCGGCAAGCTTCGCCTGCAACGCGGCCGCCTTTCCAAAGTCCTTCGCCTCGAACGCCGCCTGCCCCGCCGCTTGCGCCTCTTGATAAGGCGACGTCTTCAGCGCCGCGACCTGCCCCTCGAACCAGGCGAGGTCGCGCTTCCATTCCGCGTTATCCGGCGAAAGCTTCGTCATGGCCTCCATGATCGCCTTGCCTTCGCCAAGCGCCGCGCGCGCTTTCTCCGGCTCCCCGGTCTTGGCATAAAACGCGGCGAGCTTTGCGTGGGACACGGCAACATCCCTCTGCCATGCCGCGTTATTCGGATCGGCCTTGGCGAGGCGGTCTCGAATGGCGAGGCCGTCTTGGAAGGACTTCAAAGCCTCGGGCAGGTTTCCTTGCGCCACGAGCACGCCGCCCACGCTGTCGTAGCTCACCGAGAGATCGCGCTGCCAGCCGGCGTTGCCCGGATCGGCGCGGGCGAGGCGGTCTCGAATGGCGAGGCCGGCTTGGAAGGACTTCAAAGCCTCGGGCAGGCTTCCTTGCGCCACGAGCACGTCGCCAATCTTCTCGTAGCTGACGGAGAGATCGCGCTGCCAGCCGGCGTTTCCCGGATCGGCGCGGGCGAGGCGGTCTGCAATGGCGAGGCCGGCTTGGAAGGACTTCAAAGCCTCGGGCAGGTTTCCTTGCGCCACGAGCACGCCGCCGACGTTGTCGTAGCTCACCGAGAGATCGCGCTGCCAGCCGGCGTTATTTGGGTCGGCCTTGGCGAGGCGGTCTGCGATGGCGAGACTGCCCTGGAAGGATTTCAAGGCCTCGGGCAGGTTTCCTTGCGCCACGAGCACGTTGCCGACCTTGATATAGCTCACCGAGAGATCGCGCTGCCAGCCCGCGTTATTTGGATCGGCCTTGGCGAGGCGGTCCGCGATCCCGAGGCTGTCGCGATAGGCCTTGAGCGCCTCGGGGAGGCTGCCCTGCGCCACGAGCACGTCGCCGGCCTTGTTATGGCTCACCGAGAGATCGCGCTGCCAACGGGCGTTGCCCGGATCGGCCTTGGCGAGGCGGTCTCGAATCCCGAGGCTGTCGCGATAGGCCTTGAGCGCCTCGGGGAGGCTGCCCTGCGCCACGAGCACGTCGCCGGCCTTCTCGTAGCTCACCGAGAGGTCGCGCTGCCAGCCGGCGTTGCTGGGATCCGCTTTAACGATAGGCTGAGCAATCGCCAAAGCGATCTCATAAAACCGCTGTGCAACCGGTAGGTTCCCTTGAGCCTGCGCGACATCGCCGAGGCCCAGCGTGGCCCAGTACTGGAGGCGCGGGTTGGCGCCATCCTTGGCTTTGAGCGCAGCTTGCTCGAAGGCCGTCTTGGCCTCGGCGGTTTGCCCGGCCTCGAGCGCGGCTTCCGCCAAGGCGCGCCACGTCTCACCATCGGAGGGATCGAGGCGCGTTGCCCGCCGGTAATAGGCCACGGCCTTGAGCGCATCGCGCCCCTCCGCCAGCACGGCAAGATCGCGCGCGCCCTGGGCCGCCGCCTTGCGCCGCTCCGCCGCCACCCGCTCGGCCTCGGCCAGCGCCTTTTCGTCGGCGTCGAGCGCCTCGTCAAGCTTCGCCTCGCCGCCGCTCACATTGCCGTCATTGATGAGCCGGCGCGCCTCCTGGCGCAGCGGATCGGTGCTTTTGCCGATGCTCGCGAGCGTCGCCTCAAGCTGCGCCACGCGCGCCTTGCGCTCCTCGTTAGTGTAGGGCTTGCCGCGCGCGGCTTCCTCGCTGGCCAGAATGTTGCGCAGGCCGGAGGCGTCGGCGGCGAGGCGCTCATTGTCGAGGGCCAGCGCCGCCATGCGCTCATCGCCCACGCAACCCGCGCCGGCGAGGCAATCGGCCGGGGCCGCGCCGCCCACGACCTTGCCGGGGATTTGGATGAAGCCGCTGTCTTTCTGCGCCTCGGTGTAGGTCGCGCGCGCCACTTCGTTCATGACCTGCTCGAAATAGACCGCCGGATTGGCCTTGAGCGCGGCGAACAAGGCGGCGGCGAAGGGAGAGTGCGGGGCGCCGAACCCGTCGAGCGCTTGCTGGCCGAACTGCGTCGAGGTGACGAGCAGGAGGCCCTGCATCGGTCCCGCCTCGATGCGGGTGAAGGAGAGCTTTTTGCCCTTGAGGCCGGGGCAGATGTCGCCGAGCGGGTTGTCGCGGCAGGCGTCGAGGATCAGGAGCTTGTTGCGCGCGGGGGCGGTGGCCAGCATCAGGCGCTCGACCGGCACGCCGTCGGTGATCGCGCCCGTGGCGCAGTTCACCTTGGCATCGGCGGGGGCGAGCATGTTGCCTTCTTCGGTCGCGGCGCCGTGTCCGGCATAATAGACGAGCGCCAGATCGGCGCCGGCGGCGCGGGTTTTGAGCTGAGCCAGCGCCTTGATGAGCCCGGCGCGGTCGAGGTCGAAGCAGCCCGGCTCCTTGCCATCGCAGGAGATCACCTCGAAGCCGTGCGCGGCGAGCAGTGCCGCCATGCTGCGCGCGTCGGGCGCCGGATTGTCGAGGCTGTGCAAGACCTTGTAATTGTTTTGCCCGATGACGAGCGCGACCCGGCCGGCCGAAGCGGAGCCAGCCATCGAAATTGAAACGGCAAGCGCCGCAAGCAAACGCAGAAACATCCCATTCCCCCACAAATGCAATTCCACCGCGCACCACCGCGATGGTTTATGAAAACTTACCTGAGATATATCAGAAAACAGGCGGCGGCGAAGGAAAAAGCCCCCTCACCCCAACCCTCTCCCCAAGGGGAGAGGGAAGAAGCTGCGGCTCTCTCAC
>JBKQIH010000278.1:0-2519 GCA_052148445.1 Rhodomicrobium sp. | reverse complement strand
AAAGAACAAACCGCACATAACAAACTTTTGGCGATAGAACGGGGAACAGCGGGTGGTATAACTACACCCACAACCGATGAGAGCCGAAGCCTGCATGGGGTCGAGACCGGACTCGCCGGGATTCTCGCGATCCCATGCGAGTCACGTCGGTTCGTGGATCCTAAACCTGCCATTTCTAAGAAGTTCAAACCAATCCCGCACTTGACCCGGAACGGTATTGGACGGATGGGATTGAAGACATGGCGGTCAGCTTGATTGGGCCGCGCGGCAGTTCCTGGGCTCATGCGGAGGATGGCCGGCACGCGCGTTTGATCTAGATCAAAGATCGAGGCTCGATGTGCGGCACTCTGTAGCAATGCCGCACTTACTCCTCTGGGCTAGAAGGCGTCGAAAGACGGATAGCTAGGATTGTCGAAAGATATAACCTGCCGACGCTCACAGGTCACCGATGGCTTCATGCAATTCTTTTCCCATTGTTGCCATTGGCGGGTCCGCCGGCGGACTCAAGGCTTTCACGGCCTTTTTTGAGGCTGTCCAGGCGCCGGGCAATGCCGATGGCATCGCGTTCATCGTCATCTCGCACCTGTCGCCCGATCAAAAAAGTCATATGGCGCAGCTGTTGCAACACTCGGTCGCGCTTCCGGTTTTGGAAGTGACGGACAGGACCAAAATAGAAGCCGGCCACGTGTACGTTCTGGCTCCCGGTCAGACGCTTGTCGTGCGGCAAGGATATTTAGAGCCCCGAAAACGCGAGACAGGACCTTTCCATCATCCCGTGGACGACCTCTTCGCATCGCTGGGCAAGGACGCCGGTCCGAGGGCCATTGCCATCGTTATGTCGGGCACAGGGTCCAACGGCTCTGCCGGCTTGTCGGCGGTTCGCGAAGGCGGCGGCCTTGCGCTGGCTCAGAGCCCGGACTCTGCCGAATTTGGCGAGATGCCGCGGCGCGCGATCGATACCGGGCTCGTCGACTCCGTTCTGCCTCCGGAAGAGATGATCGCCACGGTGGTGCGCTTTACGGAGCACCTTTGCGTTCCCGCTGCCGCTGAGCGCAAGGAAGATGCGGCTGCCCCGGCCGTGCAAGGGGCCGAAGAGAAGCAGCCGGAGGAACAGGAGAAGGCCTTCAAGGCGATCCTCGCGCTCTTGCGTGCACGCACCTCGATCGATTTCCGGAACTATAAGGTTGGAACGCTACAGAGGCGGATCGGCCGCCGGATTGCTTTTCTGCGGCTGAATAGCTGGGACGCCTATGCCAAGTACCTGCGTGACAAGCAAGAAGAGGTACAGGCGCTTACCGACGACCTCCTCATCGCTGTCACCAGCTTCTTCCGCGATCAGGAAGCCTGGAACACGCTTCGCGGCGAGGCGCTCCGCCCTTTAATCGCGGCTCATCACACAGACCAGCCATTCCGCGCCTGGGTCGCCGGGTGCGCCTCGGGCGAGGAAGCCTATTCGCTGGCCATTCTGCTGACGGAGGAGATGAACGCTCAGGAGAAAAACTTTCCCATCGAAATCTTCGCCACCGACCCATCCGCAGCTGCGCTGGCCCGCGCACGGGCGGGTGTTTACCCCGAAGCCGCCGTGCAGCACTTTCCAAAAAAGCTCATACGAGACTATTTCGAGATCGAAGACGATATCGCCAGGGTCTCGCGGAAGCTTCGTGAACGCGTGGTGTTCGCCCCTCAGAATGCCGTGCAAGACCCGCCATTCTCCCGGATCGACCTTCTCGTCTGCCGTAACGTATTGATTTATCTTCAGCCTGAAGGCCAACAGAAGATCCTGCGCTTGTTCCATTTCGCCCTTTCAGAGGGCGGATACTTGTTTCTCGGCAGCGCCGAGACCCTCGGCGGGGCGGAGTACCTGTTCGAAACCGTTTCCAAAAAGTGGCGGCTTTACCGGCGGCTCGGGCCAACCCGTCACGATATTATCGACTTTCCCATCCCGCAGGGCGGAGGCCGGTATCTCCCTCAATATCCGCAACAGGAGGCAGACCAACGCCCGGCAGTCCGCAGGACCGAGGAGGCTTTGAGAGCGCTCGCTAGCCACTATGCGCCGCCGTCCGTATTGATCGACGGCAATCTGCAGGCGCTTTACTACCACGGCGCCATGGAGCGGTTCCTCAAGCCGCAGTTGGGAGAACCAACCCAAGATCTCTCTGCGCTCGCGCGCGACGGGCTGGGGTTGCGTGTGCGCCGCCTTGTTGAAAAGGCGAAAGAAACGAATGGGCCGCAGTCGGACCGGGGGCAGTTCCGGACCGACGGCCAAACATCGCACGTTCTCATTGAGGTGCTTCCGGCCAAACGGGAAAATGGAGACTTCAGGTTTCTGGTAAGCTTTAAGGAGGCTAAGCCGGCCCGCGGCAAGACGGCACTATCGCCGCCTTCGTCCCGGGAGCAGGACCTTGAGGCAGAGGTAAAGCTGCTGCGGGAGGAAATCAGGACGTCGGCCGATGTCATGAACCGCTCCCAGGAAGAGCTGAAGTCCTACAACGAAGAAATCATGTCGATGAACGAAGAGC
>JBKQIH010000277.1:0-17198 GCA_052148445.1 Rhodomicrobium sp. | reverse complement strand
GACTGCGAACAGGACAAGGATCGAGACCTGTCCATTCGCAGCTGTACGCGCATTATCGAAGGAGGGGTGAAGGGTGACAAGGCTAGCGCCTATTCCTGGCGCGGCTCCGCCTATGACAACAAAGACGATTATGACCGCGCCATCGCCGATTACGATCAGGCCATCCGCCTCGATCCGAATGAGGCAAGCCTCTATTTCAACCGCGGTGTCGCCCATGAGAATAAAGAACCCCTCTCCGATGAGCGAGAAGGCTACTATGCCCGCGCCATTGCGGATTACGATCAGGCCATCCGCCTCGACCCGAAATTCGCGCCTGCTTATTACCGCCGCGGTTCCGCGTTTTGGAATATGGGCGACGACGAGCACGCCATCGCCGATTATGATCGGGCTATCAGTCTCGATCCGAACGATTCAGAGTTCTATTTGGACCGCGGCCTCGTCTATAGAGACAAAGGCGACTATGACCGCGCCATCGCTGATTACGATCAGGCCATCCGCCTCGATCCGAAAAACGAACAGGCCTATCGTGAACGCATTTACGCCTACACGAAAAAGGGCGACGACGAGCACGCCATCGCCGATTACGATGAGATCATTCGCCTGAACCCGAAAGATGGGCCGGCCTATTTTGGACGCGGCAACGCCTACAAGAACAAGGGCGACTATGCCCGCGCCATTGCCGATTATGATGAGGCATTGCGCTTGAAGCCCAATTACAAGGAAGCTGCCCAAAATCGGGATATCACCCTCGCAAAAATCGAAGAAATCGCGAAAGCCAGGCTTGCTGGGGAGAAGCTGACGCAGCCAAGCTTAGCGCCTCGAAATCCCGTGAGCATGGGCCGCCGCGTGGCGCTAGTCATCGGCAATGCCGGATACAAAGCTGTGGACCGGCTGGCGAACCCGCGGAACGACGCCAGTGCCGTCGCGGGCGGATTGCGGCGGCTCGGCTTCGAGGTGATCGAGAAATACGATCTCGGCGTCACGGAGATGCGGCGGGCGCTCGGCCAGTTTGAGGACAAGGCCACCGGCAGCGAATGGGCGCTGGTCTATTTTTCCGGTCACGGCATGGAGCTGAACGGCAAGAACTGGCTTATTCCAATCGACGCGGAGCTGGCGCGCGCGACCGATGTGCCGGACGAGGCCGTCGCGCTAGACCGCGTCATGGACCGTGTGCGGGGCGCGCGCAAGCTGCGCATCGTCATCCTCGATGCCTGCCGCAACAATCCCTATCGCTCGCGCATGATCATGACCGGCGGTGTCGCAAAAGCTGTCGAGCGCGGTTTCGCCCCTGTCGAGCCGAGCCACGGCGAGGTGGTGTTCTACGCCGCGCGCGATGGCAGCGTCGCTCTCGACGGTACGGGCGCGAACAGCCCGTTCGCGGCAGCGCTGGTCAGGCATATGGACGAGGATGGGGTGGAACTCGGCCGTTTTTTCCGCAGGGTGACGAGCAGCGTGCTGGCCGCCACTGGCAATCATCAGGAGCCCTTTGTGTACGGCCGCATCCCGGACGAGGATTTCTATTTCAAGCCGGCGCGGTGATCGCGCGGTTTGGCGGCGGGAAGCATTCAACCGGATGCGGTATCGTTATTCGCCTCCGCATAGGCGATTGCCGCGGCGATAAGATCGCGGATCGTATCGAGCGCATCGATGGCGGGACCGGCCATGATCCACTCGCGCATCACCGCTCTGCCGTAAGGCGCGAATGGAACGGCGCGGCCCGAGGCAAGGGTTGCGTCCGCGAGCGCCGCGGGGACCTTCAGCGCGATTTGATCGCCGTAAACGCAGGCCGCCATTTTCCGCCCGTGAAAGATTGCCGGGCATCCAAACATATAACCGCCGCGGACGGCGGGATCGATCGCGCGGGCTACAACTAGGAGCGCATCGAAAAGCTGCTTGTCGTGCTCGATCGCCCTGGACATGATACTTCACTCCCGTCAGCCGGCTAGGCTGTTTTCGATAGCAGCACAGCGTCGCGCTCAAGTCCGCAATCGCCGTCATTGCGAGCCAAGCGCGGCAATCCAGAGCGAGCGCCACGGCGGCCAAGACCGCCTCGCAATGATTGTGCGCCCGATTAGGAGCGCGACGCTTTAGCCTAGCATACGAACTCTATCTCATGCGGATTGGAAAATCTCCGGCGCTTCGAGCGTTGGTTCCACTTGTTTCGGGGCGGGCGCGGAAGACGATCCAACCCCAAGGAACGCAAACAGCCTCCGGCGCCGATGGTCCTTTTGCTCGCGCTCCTGTTTCTTCAGATATTGCGCGAGAGCGAGATAAGGGTTCGCCAGGGCGCGGTCGTCGGGAGCGCCCTTCGTGATGCGGTGCCAGACGACGCCGAGCGGCCGCCTCGTCTTCGCCTCGATAGCACCGATCACCATGACCGCGATGTATGGCAGCATCTTTTGCAACACCGGCGCTTCGATCGGCAGAACCTTGGCGCGGTTCTCGATGATTTTCTGGGTTCGGGCTTCGCTCACAAACAGGTAGCCGATGACCCGCTCGCCTTCCTTCAGGACTTCGGCGTGCCCGAAGATGCGCGGATCTTCCAAAAAGCGGCCGTAGCGGCGGGAGCCCAAAAACTCCAAAACCGATAGCAATCCCTCTGGGGTTTGCGCCCGCTTTTCAAGGGCCTTCGCCAAGGGCGGGATAAAATACCGGACAGTTTGCGCCATCAGCTCTTCATCGAAGCCGAAAGCTTGTCCCATATTGGCAAAAGCGCGGCTGCCCTGCGCGCCCGCGATTATTTGAAAGAGTTTCATGGCTCGCCTCGTTCAGCCCAGTGGCTTCGAGGCGAGTGCGCCTCTTAAGCCCGTTCCCTCTGGAAACTCGTTTTACTCACCCACTCCATCCTTCTCGGCTTCTCGATGCAGCCGAATCACTGAACACTAACAAACTGTAAATGGTGTTTGGCTCCGTGCGAACTCGTGCCACGCCGCGCAGCCGCAAATTCGGCTCAATCCGCCACGGCTGTGGCAAAGTTGCACCAAGACTGCAAGCGCCCAGCAAGGCAACAGGGGGGAGCTCGATCCTCACACGCTCGCAGGGCGGGCGCAGCGTCACGGCATCGCGCACGCGACGGCACGGAACGGATTAACCGGATTTGGTACGACGCTATCCGGGCTAGACTCGATTGAAGGCGCTAGAACGACCACTCACGCGAGCTTGCGACAAGAAAGTCCCTGAACACGTTCACCCGCTTGGTGTCCTTCAGATCTTCCGGATAAACGAAAAAGGTGTCGAACACTGGCATCTCCATGTCCTCCAGGAGATGAACGAGCCGCGGGTAGTCCCTCGCGAGATAGTCTGGGAGCACGGCAATTCCGATCCCCTGTGCGACCGCCTCGCGAAGCGCGATCAGGCTGTTGATCCTAAGCGCCGGCTCGCGAATCCCCCGGCCGTCGCGGCCCGCGGTTTCTAGCCAATTCATTTCCTTGAACGGGCTCGGCATCGGGCCGCCATAGGTCATGATGCGGTGTTTGTCGAGGTCGCCGGGAGCCTTCGGCTTGCCGTAGCGCTTCACATAGTCGCTCGACGCGTAGACATGATAATGCGCCGTGAAGAGTTTCCGCCGAACGAGGTCCTGCTGCGTCGGCGCGCCGAACCAAATCGCCACGTCGGCCTCGCGCATAGTCAGGTTGAGGGATTCGTCGTCGAACACGAGTTGCAGCCGGATATCGGGGTAGAGCTTGGTGAACTCCTTGAGGCGCGGCGTGAGCCAGCCCGTTCCAAGGGCCACCGTGGTTGTGACTTTCAATTCGCCGCTCGGCTTGCCGCGCGAATCGGTCAGCAAAATCTGAGTGGTCGCAAGCTTGCTAAAAACATCCTGCGCGGTCCTGTAGAGCAGCTCGCCCTGCTCCGTCAGAACCAGCCCGCGCGCGTGCCGGTGGAACAGGGGAACGGCCAGATCGCGCTCGAGAGCACTGATGTGCCGGCTAACGGCGGACTGGCTGATGCTGAGCGCTTCGCCGGCGTGGGTAAAACTCCCGGCCTCGGCAGCCGCATGAAAGATCCGAAGCTTGTCCCAATCCATGGCGGGTATTCACTTTCATCCCAAACTTTCGCTAGGCACTTACTCTGCCGCGTCTGCCAGCGTTTCCAAACTTGCAAGGTATCGTTCCGCGTCGAGGGCCGCCATGCAGCCCATTCCAGCCGCGGTGACAGCCTGGCGGTAAATTTCGTCGGTTACATCGCCCGCGGCGAACACCCCCGCCACATTCGTTGCCGTCGATTTCGCGGCGGTCACGATGTAACCCGAAGGTGTCATCTCGACTTGGCCTTTGAACATCGCCGTAGCGGGTGTGTGTCCGATGGCGATGAAGACGCCGTCCACGGCAAGCTCCGCGATGGCGCCCGTGCGAACGTCGCGCAGCTTCACCCCTGTGACGGTTTTGGGGCATTCGATTCCGGTAACCTCGTCCAAAGCGGCGTTCCAAACCACCTTGATCTTCGGATTGGCGAATAGCCGGCTCTGGAGGATCTTCTCGGCACGGAACGAATCCCGGCGATGGACGATGGTCACCGAGCGCGCGAAGTTGGTAAGAAATAGCGCTTCCTCGACGGCTGAATTTCCCCCGCCAATCACGGCCACGTCTTTTCCGCGATAGAAGAAGCCGTCGCAGGTCGCGCAGGCCGACACGCCATGTCCCTGAAAGTGCAGCTCGCTTGCCAGGCCGAGCCAGCGTGCCTGAGCGCCTGTGCAGATGATGACCGAATCCGCGCTATAGCTTGTGCCGGAATCGCCTTGGAACGTGAAAGGGCGGCCGGAGAAATCGACCGCAACGATGTGATCTTGCACGATCTCCGCGCCGGCATGGATCGCTTGGGCGCGCATTTGCTCCATGAGCCACGGCCCTTGGATGGCCTCGGCGAAACCTGGGTAGTTCTCGACATCGGTGGTGATCGTTAGCTGCCCGCCGGGTTGTATTCCCTCGATCAGCACCGGCTGCTGCATAGCGCGCGCCGCATAGATCGCCGCCGTATATCCTGCGGGACCGGACCCGATAATCGCGATCCTGCTATGACGTTTCGTCATTGCGATTTCCTATCCCCCTGCCGCTTACGTTGCACTGCAACAAATAGGCTTGCGAGACGTATTTGCAAGAACAAACGGTTAAGTCTCAGGCTTGGCTGGCGAAGCTTCCGCACTGCCGCCAGGGGTCCTTGAACAATTTTTGGCAAGAGCAAGCTTCTTAATTTTCATCCTTTTTGATTTGCATCATTTCTGAAAAGATTCATTTGCTGCATAAATAATAAGATTGTAAGCGAAGGTATGACGATGGCATTGGCCGGGACGTGGGATGACGTGAACAAGCCCGTAAGACTCGATGCAACCGATTGGCGGATACTGGCCGAGCTGCAAAAGGACGGCCGGATAACCAATGTGGAACTCGCGTCGCGCGTTGGGCTTTCCGCTCCTCCCTGCCTGCGGCGTGTCCGCGAATTGGAACGCTCCGGCGTTATTGCCGGATATCACGCGGCGTTCCATTTGCCGCGTCTTGGCTATCACCTCACCGCTTTCGCTTACGTCAAGCTTGAGAGCCAGTCCGAGGCGGATCTGTCGGCGTTCGAGACCCGTGTGCGCCGCTGGGATATTGTCCGCGAGGCTTATATGCTTTCGGGCGACACGGATTTTCTGTTGAAGTGCGTCGCGCCGGATGTGGTTACGTTCCAGAATTTCGTGATCCGCGAGCTGACGGCCGCGCCGAACGTGAGTTCGGTCAAGACGGCTTTCACGATCAAGACAGCCAAAAGCGAACCAGGCGCGCCGCTGGAGTAAGAAATGCCGCAGCCTCCGGCTGCCAACCCCAAGGTTGCGGCGGCGGCCGGCAGGGGATGCGACGGGCAGCACGATGCCCGCCCGGGCTGGCGAAGCCCGAAAGGAGCAGTTATGAATACAAATCCGATATTATCCGGCGTCACGTGCGAGCTTAGCGGGCTTGCTCATGGGGTTGCCCTCCCGCTCCCCGCCTGCCCGGCAGGAGGGAAGGCAACGGCGGAGAAAACCGCAGAGCGGCGGCTTGCGGGATTCGCGAAGACCGCCTTGGTGGCGTGGTGCTTGCTGACCCCATGCCTCTTGGCCGGCCCGTTTGCCAGCGTTGCCCGCGCCGGAACGAACTGCGTGAACGGCACGTGCTATTCCTGCGATGGCACCTTGTCTTGCCTCGATGGCGTCTGCACCTGCAATGGAGCGCCAATACAGGGCGGAAATATTCCGGATGCCAACGGCGCGCCGGTGCAAGGCGGAGACAATTCGAGCGCCAGCACAGCTTGCGGCGTGGGTGCGGCCGCGCCCCATCCAAACGGAGGCGGCGTGGTGGCAGTAACGGCGACGGTCGAGAAAACGGTATACGTGTCCAAATCGTCGGCCGTCTGCGGCAATGCGACCGTAGCGGGCCAAGTCCGTTTGCTCAGCTCGATTGTGCGCGAAAATTCGACCGTTGCCGGTGAATCGGTGCTCGAAAGCACGATGGTTAGCGGTAATGCTACCGTGGAGAGTTCTTCGATCAAGAATTCGCTGCTGAGCGGCAACGTCACCGTGACCGGTTCGACGATCGCGAATTCAACACTCAACGGCTCGGCAACCGCTGTAAACGCAAAAGTCAGCAACTCCATCCTCGATGGCAACGCAAATGTCGTCGACCGGACAGTAAATGCGGCGATCCTCAGGGAATAGCTGCGATTATTAAATGCTTCATCGTCCGCTAAAGCCTATCCGCTTTTGATGGAATCAAAAGCGGGCTCTAGGTCTTTGTTTTTTCGTGCTTCTTATCGGAAAACCACTTCGCACTTTTCCGGAAGCACTCTAGCGTCACCCGTGCGCCGTGCGCTGCGCGCTTTGTCCGTCATCGCGCGTGCGCGTAGCGCGCGGTACCGCTGCGCAGACACGGGATCGTAAAGGGTGCCGGCGTTTGAAACGATCCCGGTTAATGCCTGCGGCATTTCCGGGAAAACGAGGGGGCGGCGGTTCCGGGCTGCCGGGAAGCGCGAAGGGTGCCGTCGCAGGATGACGGCAAGGAACAACGCGCCGCTTCCCCTGCACAGCACACGGGACGGCGGCGAGGCGGCATCCGATCTCAGCCGCCCGATGCTTCAGCCCTGGAAGGCTACCTTCAATATCTCGTAAGATTTCGCGCCGCGCGGCGTATTGACCTCGACCGAATCGCCGGCTTTCTTGCCGATCAGCGCGCGCGCAATGGGTGAGCCGATGGAGACCCGTCCCGCCCGCACGTCCGCCTCGAAATCGCCGACGATCTGATATTTCACCTCTTCGTCCGTGTCCTCATCGACAAGCGTAACGGTGGCGCCGAACTTCACCGTTTCGCCGGAGAGCTTCGAAATATCGATAATGTCCGCGCGCGAAAGCTTGTCCTCCAAATCGGCGACCTTGGCCTCGTTCATGCCCTGCGCTTCTTTCGCGGCATGATATTCGGCATTTTCGGAGAGATCGCCATGTGACCGTGCCTCCGCGATCGCCTTGATGATGCGCTGGCGCTCGACCGATCTTAGTTGTCTAAGCTCGGCCTCAAGCGCGGCATGCCCTTGAGCGGTCATCGGCACTTTCTCGGTCATACCAATCTCTCCTGTCCAGGTTTCAACCTGGAACTTTGTCAATGCGTTTTTGAGCGGAAGGCACAATAGCGTTACGCGCCTGGGGCCGAAACTGGCACCGGCTCGCACATTTTAGGCGATATATTTCTGCAGGGGCTGAACTTCAAGGATACCTGCGCGCATAGCCTTGATAGCCTCAGTGACTGCAAGGGCGCCCGCGATGGTGGTGTAGTACGGAATTTTGTACATCAGCGCCGTCCGCCTAATCGTAGAACTATCCGCGAGGGCTTTGGCGCCCTCGGTCGTGTTAAAAACAATGTCGACCTCGCGATTTTTCATGGCATCGACGATGTTGGGCCGGCCTTCCAGCACCTTGTTCACCTTGGTGCAGGCAATCCCGTTGGCTTCGAGATGCCGCAGCGTGCCGCGCGTTGCGAGCACTTTGAAGCCCATCTCCGCCAGTTCCTTCACGGGCTGCACGATCCGTTCCTTATCGGCCTCCTTCACCGAAACGAACAGCGTCCCCGATGTTGGCACGCGGCTGCCGCTCGCGAGTTGACTTTTCGCAAAGGCGACGGCGTAGCTCTTGTCGATGCCCATGACCTCACCGGTGGAGCGCATTTCCGGGCCGAGAACGGGATCGATCTCGGGGAAGCGCTCGAACGGGAACACGGCCTCCTTCACGCCGACATGATCGAGCGTGGGCCGCGTCAGCTTGAAGCCCGGCAGCTTTTCGCCGGCCATGACCCGCGCCGCGATGGCCGCGACCGGATATCCGATGACCTTGGCCACGAAGGGCACAGTCCGGCTCGCGCGCGGATTGACCTCCAGCACGTATACATCCTTGCCCTTGATCGCATATTGGACGTTCATGAGCCCGACGACGTTCAGCGCGCGCGCGATGTCTGCGGTCTGCTGCTCCAGCACCGCCAAGGTCTCGGGGCAGAGCGAATGGGGCGGAAGCGAACAGGCACTATCGCCGGAATGAACGCCCGCTTCCTCGATATGCTCCATCACACCGGCGATGAAGACATTCTCGCCGTCGGAGATGGCATCGACATCGGCTTCGATGGCGTCGTGAACGTAAGAGTCGAGCAGCAGCGCATTCTTGGCCAAGAACGCGTTGACCTGCGCGTGCCGGTTGCCTTGGAAGCGGTGCTGGATATCGGGAGAGACGAACGCCGCGAGCGTCGTCTCGAAATATTCTTTCAGTGTCAACTGATCCGGCAGGATCGCCATGGCCCGGCCGCCGAGTACGTAGGAAGGCCTGACGACGATTGGAAAGCCGATCTGCTCGCAGGCAGCAAGCGCCTGCTCGATGGAATAGGCGATGCCGTTCACCGGCTGGCGCAGATTGAGCTTATGGACGAGCGCCTTGAAGCGGTCGCGGTCTTCGGCAAGGTCGATCGCGTCCGGCGAGGTGCCCAGGATCGGGACATTTTGCTCATGGAGCGACTGCGCGAGCTTGAGCGGCGTCTGCCCGCCGAATTGGACGATCACGCCTTTGAGCTTTCCGCGCGAGGCTTCTTTCTCGATGATTGCGAGCACGTCTTCCGGGGTTAGCGGCTCGAAATAGAGCCGGTCGGAGGTGTCGTAATCCGTCGATACCGTCTCGGGATTGCAGTTGACCATGATGGTCTCGTAGCCCGCCTTCGACAGCGCGAACGCGGCATGGCAGCAGCAATAATCGAACTCGATGCCCTGGCCGATGCGGTTCGGGCCGCTGCCGAGGATGACGATCTTCTCCCGCTCCGAGGGGTTGGCCTCGCAATGCTGCTTGCCGCCCAGCGGGCTTTCGTAGGTCGAGTACATATAGGCGGTCGGCGAGGGGAACTCGGCGGCGCAGGTATCGATGCGCTTATAGACCGGAAACACCCCAAGGCCGCGGCGCTTTTCGGCGGCCTCGGCCTCGGTGAGGCCCGCGAGCCGCGCGAGCCGGGCGTCCGAAAAGCCCATCGCCTTCAATTCGCGGAATGCCCGCTCCGTGCCGGGCAGGCCGTGGGCGCGGACCTTGGCCTCGGCATCGACGATGTTCTGGAGCCTTGAGACGAACCACGGGTCGATGCGGCAGGAAGAATAAATCTGCTCGTGATCGAAACCGAGCCGCAGAGCCTGGGCCACTTTCAAAATGCGATCCGGAGCCGGAGTACCGAGCGCCGCGCGGATCACGTTCTTGTCGTCGCCCTGGCCGAGGCCTTCCAGCACATAGTCGTCGAGGCCGTTAAGCCCTGTTTCCATCGAGCGCAGCGCCTTCTGCAGGCTCTCCTCGAAGGTGCGGCCGATGGCCATCACCTCGCCGACCGACTTCATGGAGGTGGTAAGCGTGGTGGCCGCGCCGGGGAATTTCTCGAAGGCAAAGCGCGGGATTTTGGTCACGACGTAATCGATGGACGGCTCGAACGAGGCCGGCGTCGCCCCCTTGGTGATGTCGTTGTCGAGTTCATCGAGCGTGTAGCCAACCGCAAGTTTCGCCGCCACCTTGGCAATGGGGAAGCCGGTGGCCTTCGACGCCAAGGCCGAGGAGCGCGACACGCGCGGGTTCATCTCGATGACGACGAGCTTGCCGTCCGCCGGGTTCACCGCGAATTGCACGTTCGAGCCGCCGGTCTCCACGCCGATCTCGCGCAGGACCGCGATGGAAGCGTTGCGCATGATCTGATATTCGCGGTCGGTTAGCGTCAGCGCTGGCGCAACCGTGATACTGTCGCCCGTGTGCACGCCCATCGGGTCGACATTTTCGATGGAGCAGATGATGATGCAATTGTCCTTCGTGTCGCGGACAACCTCCATCTCGTATTCTTTCCAGCCGAGAACGGATTCCTCGATAAGAATCTGCGTGGTGGGCGAGGCTTCGAGCCCCCGCTCGGCGATATAAAGATATTCTTCGCGATTATAGGCGATGCCGCCGCCCGTGCCGCCGAGCGTGAACGAAGGCCGGATGATGGCCGGCAGTTGCACATAGTCGATGGCGTCCAGCGCCTCCGCGAGATTGTGCGCAAGCCGGGACCGTGGCGTCGCCAGCCCGATCCTGGTCATGGCCTCGCGAAAGAGCTGGCGGTCCTCCGCCATGTCGATGGCATGCGCCTTGGCGCCGATCATCTCGATGCCGAAGCGGTCCAGCGTGCCATCGCGGGCCAGCCGGAGCGAGGTGTTCAGTGCCGTTTGGCCGCCCATGGTGGGCAGCAGCGCCATCCGCTCGTTTGGATAAGCCTTGCGCTCGCGCTCGATCACCTTTGTAACGATCTCGGGCGTGATCGGCTCGATGTAAGTGGAGTCCGCCAGATCCGGGTCCGTCATGATGGTCGCCGGATTGGAGTTGATCAGGACGATCCGGTATCCCTCCGCCTTCAGCGCCTTGCACGCTTGCGTCCCGGAATAATCGAATTCGCTAGCCTGGCCGATCACGATCGGACCAGCCCCTATGATGAGGATGGAGTCAATATCGGTGCGTTTGGGCATTTTTTGGCGCTCGGGTTTCGAGGCGTTATAAAGGAAGCGGCCAGCGTTTCAACAACAGCTTGAGAGAACGCAGCCGCCAAGCGGCAAAAAGGGCATAGGCACGCAAACTGTGGCAGGGCTTTGACGCTGCGGCGCTCAAGACAGCCGGCCGCGCCAATAGCCGGGCTTGCGGCTTTGATGTGCAACGGCAAAAATGCTTATGACCTGCCCGCGCACCCGGTAAACGAGGGTGTAGGGAAAGTCTTGCAGTTTGCACTTGCGTGTTTTTAGCCGGCCTTTTGGGTGAACCTCCGGGAAATTCTTGATGCGACCGAGGCCATCGAAATATGCATCGATCAGCCTGTCGCCCAACCCGGCGCCTTTGCTATCGTAATATTCGACGGCATCCTGCAAGTCCGCCTCGGCTTCCGGCAGGATGACGATGTTCATTTCGGGGAGCGGCGGAACGCGACCTTGTAGGCGTCGATGGCTTCGACTTCGCCCCGGTCGTAAGCCGCGATGCGGCGCTCGATCTCTTCTTCCCACGCGCGGGCGATTTCGGGGCCGGCGAACTCGCAAGTCTCATCTTCGGCGAGCGCTTCGATAAGGAGGGCGCGCTCCTCCGCGGTGAGGTCCTGCACCTGTTTCAGGATGTGTGCGACTTTCTCGTTCATGCAGCTAAAATGCTCTTTCCCGGCGTGTGCCGCAAGCGCGATTGCGGCGCGGCGCTAGCGCCGCGCCTAAAGCCGTTCGAAGCGATTTGAATCTGCCGATAGCTCGTTTCGGAGGGGCGGCATAATCAGGTTGAGCGCTTATGAAACCCTTCCGTCCGGCGTCATTTTATCGACCGCCTGCGGCAGGATCTCCGAAAGCTTGGCGGCCAGCTGGTCCGGCGGTATCCCGAGCTTTGCGGCGAGCTGTTGAATCGTGTCGGAGCCCAAGGCCTGATGGACCTGCTCCGGCGAGATCGGCAGATTTTCACCGTTTCCAACCCAGGATTGTACGGTTGGACCGAGGCCTTTTTGCTGAAATTGCTCGACAAGTCCCTGAACGCCGCCGTGCTTTTCGATGAAGCCGTTGACGACCGTGACCATTTCGGCGCCGATAGCGCCCCCGATAAGACCGTCCAAGAGACCCATTTCTTCCTCCTCAAAACATGACGCGGATCGGAAAGGTCCGAAACCGCGCACGGTTCCAGAAGCTTCAAGCTAAAATTAGCTTACTACATCGCGTGGTTAATCCAGCGCGGTGTTCTTCGGAAAGACTATGCAGAAGAGCTGAAGCGCCCGTGACGCCGCAGTCCTGGACTAAAATTGCGCCGGCGCCTATTATTTGCACGGCATAGTTTATGAGCGGAGCGACGATTTGACATGACGAAACTTCTCGATGAGGCCGTGACCGCCGTCCGCCGCCTGCCGCCCGAAGCGCAAGACGAGATCGCACGCGCCATGCTGGCTCTGGCTCGTGAGGACGGCGACGAGATTTATATCCTCACGCCGGAGGAAGAGGCGGCCATCGCGGAGTCGGAAGCCGAGGTGGCGCGCGGCGAGTTCGCCACCGACGAGGAGGTCCGCACGGTGTGGGCCAAGTTCGGCTTGTGAAGGTCCGTTACACGAAATCCGCGCTCAAGCAGCTGCACACGGTCCTTACCTACATTCAAATGCATTCGCCGCAGGGCGCCCAAAGTGTTCAGGAGCGCATCAACGAACTCCTGAGCGTCCTTCGAACGCACCCATACATCGGAGCCAGGACAAGCGATCCGCGCATCCGCCGCCTTGCCGCCACGCCCTATCCGTATGTTATTTTGTATCAAGTGCGCGAGGACGGGGTTATTGTGCGCTCCGTCCGCCATGGAGCACGAAAGAGCCATTGATAGCGGGACGGCAGCTATTTCGCGGCGGATGAGGCGGGGGGATGCGTCCACTCACTGAGGTCCCAGAGTTTCAGCATATTGTCCGAACCGCCCGACAGAGCGAAGCGGCCATCGGGCGAAAAGGCGAGCGAAAATACGTGACCGCGATGGCCAATGAACTCATGCAGTTGCCTGCCAGACGTTGTGCTAAAAAGTTTTATGGATCCTTTAACGCAATGGAAATTGCTTTTTTCAGAACAGCTACCTACAAGTAAATATTGACCGCCAGCACTAATAGCTGCTGCAGTCGTAAACTTCACAGGATTTGCAAAAATCGAAAGTTGATTCCCGGTAGCTATGTCCCAAGACACGAAACCTCCATCACTCCAAGAAAGTATGCGCATACCGTCAGAAGTAAACGCTGTTTCCATCACACGACCAAGGGAAGCCTCGAAAGTCTGAAGTGCCTTTCCTGTGGCAACATCCCAGAGAATAACTGTCTTGTCGCTGCTGCCGGTCAATGCGTACCCGCCGTTAGGCGAAAGCGCTACAGCATTTACGGAATCTGAATGCCCTTCATATGTTCGAATTCCGACACCGCGCGTTAAATCCCAGAGCACCGGCAACCTATCGATTCCGCCGGAAACCGCTAAGTTTCCGTCAGAAGAAAATGCTATAGAAAAAACATTAAACGAATTACCTTTTAAAGTACGAACCAGTTCGCCAGTTCTCGCACTCCAAAGAAACAATTCCAGGCCCTCGCCTCCCGAAAGGATAAAGGTGCCTGTCGAAGAAAACGCGGCTGTGAAGACGTGGCCGGTATGACCTTTCAGCCTTCGAATAAGGGTCCCACTAGCTAAATCCCACTGAACGAGGTTAGCGTCATAGCCGCCAGAGACAGCAAATTCTCCATCGGGCGAAAAGTCTATCGTCCTCACGGGACCTGGATGTCCCCGCAAAGTACGGATCAGCCGCTGGGCCTTGTTTTCATACACCTGCGTTTCTGTAGGCTCCGCCGCTCCTGCCGTCACGGCTGGTTTCGTAGCCGATTGCGCCGGTTCGACGGCAGCAACTTTGTCGTCTTTCGGCTTCTCTGGTTTCGGCGCCTCTGCCGCCGGCTTCGCCGCGGCTATCGGCACGGGCGCTACCGCCGCTGGCCGCTGGCTCCCGGTCACATTCATTGTCGCAGGCGAAGGAGCGGCTTGGAGCGATTCCGCCACCGGCGTCGCCACCGCAACCTCCTGGGGCTTAAAGTAAAAATCGTCCAGCAATCCATCCGCATGCCAGGGGAATTGTTTGCCCGCCGTTGCTTCCAGCACCCGGCGGCGAACGGCTTTGAAAACCTGCAACGCTTCCTCGCCGGGCCGCTCAAGCTCGGCGGCCAGCGCCTCGGCATAAACCCCGGAGTCCGTCGCAGTCTTGCCCGGATCGGTAGCGAACGCTACAAGCATGCCTCGGCGCTCCTTGACTGCTCGCAAACCGTTCTCCCCTCCGCGCACCGCGAATTCAAGCGGAACGTCGCGGCAGGAATCCAGCACCACGAAGTTCGTCTTCGCGGGCGTGGCGGCGAGCGCATCGATCACATCGCCGGTCTTCACGCCGAACAGCACAAGCTGCGAGTCGAGCGTCATCGGTGCCGCGACAGGGATTAGATAATTCTCGCCATACGTGCTATTGGCCGCGCCGTGGCCGGAATAATAGAAAAAGCCCACCGTATCGCGTCCCGCCCCCGTCAGCCGCGCGGTGTAAGCCGAAAGCTCTGCAAGCATCTGGTCCTTGGTCAAATCGCGTTTGTGGACGACGGAAAAGCCGAGGCGTGTGAGCGTTCGCGCGATGCGTTCGCCATCCGAATGGGGGTTGGAAAGCGCGCCGACGGATGCCGGATAGTCCTTGTTCGTGATAACGAGCGCGAGCCGGGTCTCGGCGAAAGCGCGGGCGGACAGAAGCAGGCTCAAGAGCAGCAAAGCGATTGCGGGCAGACGCGCCATAATGTGGCTCCCAGTTGGCGTGCGGCGAGGCTATCCAATTTTCGCGGCGCCGTCGACACATCGCTGAAGTGCACCGCAGCAAAAACTCTGGCGCGGGCTTGGCGGGCGCGCTAAGAATAACTCCCGAAGATACGTCTAAAATCCACCCGGCGGTGGACGCGCCCCACCCGCATCAACTATCATAAGCCCCATGGAAAACTTATCTCTCGCTGCCGGCTTTCCTCCCGCGTCGGAGGCTGAATGGCTTGCCCTTGTTGGCAAAGCCTTGGGCAACGTGCCGTTCGATGCGTTGCGGACTGAGCTTCACGAGGGGATTAAGACCGAGCCCCTTTATACGCGCGCGCCGCAAAGGCCGCCGCTCTCCGGGTCGCGAGGCTGGTCTATTGTGCAGCCGCTGACCGCGGACCAAGCGCGGCTCGCGAGCGAGCTTCAGTCCGGCGATTGCGCCCATTCCATCGATTTCGATGCGGGCCTCGATGTCGAGACGGCGGGCGCGCTGAAACATCTCGTAGGCTCGGATATCCCCTATTTCATCGCGCCGGGATCGGTGCCCGCGGATGCCGCCTTGGTGCTCGCCGCGATTGCGGCCGGTCACAAGCCGGGCAGGGCCTGTTCCGCCGGTTTCGATCCGCTCGGGGCCTTCGCGGTGAGCGGCGAGCGCCCGGCCGAAAAGTCCGCGCTCCTCGCCGATTATGTGGACGCCGCCTTCTACATCCGCGAGAATTTCTCCTGGTTCGTGCCCTTCCTTGCAAGCGGCCACGCTTTTGACGGCGCCGGCGGCTCGGGCGTCCAAGAGCTGGCCTTCACGCTTGCCGCGGGCGTCAGCTATTGGCGCGCGCTGACGGAGGCCGGCATGCCGCTTGGGGATGCCGCGCGCTGCATCGGCTTCTCGCTTAGCGCTTCGGCGGACATTTTCCTCACCATCGCGAAATTCCGTGCGCTGCGCCTGCTTTGGGCCCGCGCGCTCGAGGCGGCGGGAGAGAAGCCGCAAGCGGATGTGCTGGTGCTTGGCCGGATGTCGCGGCGCATTTTGAGCGCCTACGACAGCCATGTAAATCTGCTGCGCGGAACCTCGGCCGCCTTCGGAGCGGCGATTGGCGGGGCAGCCGGCATCGAGGTGCTGCCGTTCGACAGCGCGGGCAGTGGCCCCATGGATTTGTCGAGGCGGATGGCGCGCAACACGAGCCTGATCCTGCAGCACGAGAGCTATCTTTCAGCGGTCGCCGATGCCGCCGCCGGCTCGGCCTATATCGAGACGCTCACCGAGGAAATCGCAGCGGCTGCCTGGGCGCTGTTTCGCGATGTGGAAGCCAAGGGCGGGCTTGCCGCGGCGCTTGAAAGCGGATTCATCCAGGATGAACTGCGGCGCAAGGCTAGCGAGCGGGAGCGCGCCGTGGCTCACCGCAAGGACAAAATTACAGGGGTCTCGGTGTTTCCGAACCTTTCGGAGGCTGCCCCTCCATCCAAACCCGCGGCAAAACCGGGCGGCGAAGCCCAACATCCCTTTGCAGGCATCCTGCCGGTCCTCCCCGCTCCGGCCAAAGGCGAGCGCTTCGCCGCTCTCCTCGCCGCCGCGCGCGCGGGCACGGCTCTGCCGGCGCTGCGCATCGCCTCGCGAAGGGTCGCCAGCACCGTGGCACCGCCGCTCGCCGCCTCACAACGCGACGCCGAGCCCTTCGAGGCGCTCCGCCGGCGCGCGGATGTCGCTCTCGGCATGATCGGCTCGCGGCCGCCCATATTTCTCGCCCTCCTCGGCAAGCCAGAAGACTACCGGGCGCGCGCCAGCTGGGTTCAAAGCTTCTTCGCTGCCGGCGGCATCGAGTCTATTGTACCGGAGCAGGGTTTCGAGAACGCCGAATCGCTCGCGGCCGCATTCCGGGAATGCCCGGCGCCCGTCGCGTGCCTGTGCTCCGCCAATGGAGTTTATGCCTCCATGCCGGGCTCGGCGGCGGCGCTAAAAAAGGCAGGAGCGGTTGCCGTCTATTTGGCCGGGCCGGCATCCATCTTGAAAACAATCGATCCGCAAGACGCCGTGGCGATCGATCGGCTTATTCATGAGGGCTGTAACGCGCTTGCGCTGCTGCGAGAAGTGCAAGGGGCGTTGCGGGTCGAGGAGCTCTCGGCAGCCGCCGAGGAAGAGGCCGCGGAAGAAGGCTTCGAGATTCAGGCAGAAATTCATGGCCACGATTGTGGTTGCTGCTAAGCGGAGTTCGCAAAAGTGCTCTTCCCAGCTTTGTGAAAAAACTCTGCGAAAACAAGTGAATCTAAGCGGGCATTCGTTGGGCAACCAACGAAAGTCTGCTTAGCAGTCGAAGGATCGAGGCCGCAGCCTGCCCCCTCTCCCATTGGGAGAGGGCTGGGGTGAGGGGTAACGC
>JBKQIH010000276.1:0-11466 GCA_052148445.1 Rhodomicrobium sp. | reverse complement strand
GACCATGGAATAGAGCCGGTTGACATAGTCCGGCCCATATCGTGTCCCCCACTTCATGCAAATGACAGTCTGCGTCATCGTTCGCCCTAGCGGCCCGAGCCGTGTAAGAATCTTTGCCCGGCTCTGCTTATAGCTGCGCCGGGGCGCGCTGTCACGCGGCCGGCGCACGGCGCGTTTCGCCTGCCTCGCATTGGTATGGTCTTGTGCAGCGGCCCCCGCTGGGATAGAGACGGGGCTGTCTCTTTCGCCAGATGGTACGTTGTCTCATGAAAGTTTGGGGCCCGCATAGCGCTCTCGGTGCCGGCATCGCCGCTGCCGCGGCAGCGGCCGATCAGCTGCACAAGGCTTGGACGATCGCTCTGTTCGCCGCCAAGTCTGTGCATAAGATCGCGCTCGCGCCGTTTTTCGATTTGGTTCTGGCGTGGAATCCCGGCATTTCTTACGGTCTATTCAAGCAGGATAGCCAAGCGGGCCGGTGGGCTCTCGCTGCTTTCTCGGTCATCGCTGTATTCGGGTTATTCTATTGGCTTGCGCATCTTCAAACCCGGGTTGCCGCCATTAGCTTGGGGCTCATAATGGGAGGCGCGCTCGGCAACGCCATCGACCGGATCCGTTTCGGCGCTGTGGTGGACTACTTTTCCTTTCATATTGGCAGCTTTCATTGGTACATCTTTAACTTGGCAGATGTTGCGATTGTTGCGGGCGTCGCCGGGCTGCTTTTCGATTCGTTCAGGTCCAGTCACAAAAGCGCCGGAAAACACGCTTAGCGGCATGAGCTGCACGGGAATCGGGGCATACGCATGATTGCATCGCGCAAATTGTTTTCAGGCTTGGCCGCAGCCATTGTGCTCGGCGCGCTCGGCGCTGGCTGCGACACCGGGTTTTCGCCCTTCACGAGCTCGAAAGAGGCGCTCCTCGGAAAGCCGGCGCCGGCGCCCGATCTCAGCGAAAACCCCAAACTCTACGTTCCGCCGCCTGGTGCTCCCCTGCCGGTTCCCGGCCAGGGTACCAACCGGTCATGGCCCGCTGCGACTGACGCGCCAAAGACCGCGGCAGCGGATGCCACTCCGAAAAAGGAAGAGCAAAAGGGAGATTCGTCAGGCTGGTTCTCCGGCATCTTCGGCTCGGGCGATGCGAAGAAGACGCCATAACCCGCTTGCGGCTTAACCCAGCAATCAGGCGTTTGCTTGGTCCTTGCCGGACACGCCGTTATCCCGTGCGCGGTACAGCGCGAAGCGGCGCTTTTGTGCTCTGCCGTCATCCCGTAACCGCCAATGGTGGTATCCGGGATCGCAAAGGGCGCCGGCGTTCGTAACGGCATTTCCGGGATGATGAGGGGGGGAGTCCATTTTGCCCTCCCGCCCCCGTTCGCTTAGCGGCCGCCGGGGTCGTCCAGCTCATCCAGCTCGGCTGTAAGGTCGAGAATTCGCGCAACCACGCCGTGCTCGGGTCCAAGTTCGGCGAACATGTCTCCGGCACCGGACGCTCTGGCGACCGCTTCCTCCAGCTGAGCGATGGTGGGCTTTAGCGCTAGAACGGCCGCTACGGTGCGATCGTCGATGTGACGGAAAAGGCGCCGGACATCTTCGCTGCCAGCAAGGTGAGCGCTTCGCTTAGCGGGATGCGATTTTTCCAAGTTCAGCCTCCAACTTCTCAGTTTTCCGGTTCGCCCGCGATCTTAGCTTCGTGCAGAACGTTGCCGCCTCCATTGACGTACGTCAAAAAGCGCTAACCAATGCCGTCATGCCGGAAGGCCGACCTTCGCGCCGGGATCGCTCCGGGCGCCATCGCCCAGTGCCGGTGACGATCCCAGATAAGCGCTATGCGTTTTCCGGGATGACGGGCGGGTAAGCGAATATCGCGTGGCCAAAATAGAACGGCCGGCCATGAGAGATAGCTGGCGTTGACAGGGGTCCGTTCGCGGAAAATTGAAAACCGTGCTATAAGTTAGGTGGGAAACGAGATTGGGAGTGCATACGATGGCAAAAGCGCAAAGACCCGCCGATCCCGATGAAACCTACGCTGACGAAGCCCTGACAATTTCGCCGGAGAAGGTTTGCTTCATCGCTGTGAAGGCGCGCGAATTCGATGTCAAGGACGTCGATAGCGAGCAAGAGACCGGGTCCAACGCCACGGATGATGGCATGGCCGGCGTGCTTGAGGATCGCGGCGACGATCCGGTGCAGCAGGAACTCACCGCCTTCATTGAGGCTCTGACCGAGGACGAGCAAATCGACCTCGTCGCGCTCGCCTGGCTCGGACGGGACGGCGACTCCATCGGGGATTGGCCCGCGCTGCGCGAGGAGGCGGCCGATGCGCATGGCACACACGCGGACGGCACGGCGCGTTATCTGCTCGGCATGCCGGTGCTGAGCGATTACCTTGAGGAGGGGCTGGTAATGTTCGGAAAATCGTGCGGTCCATATGAGATCGGCCGGCTTTGAGCGAGCGCGCCACAGCTGCATTCTCCACACCAAGCGCCGCGAGCCCGCAACATGGGTCTTGCGATAGCGCGCTGCTGACGGACCTTTACCAGCTCAATATGATGCAGGCCTATCTCGACGCCGGCATGACCGGAACGGCCGTCTTCGAGTTTTTCATGCGCAAGCTTCCGCCGGACCGCCGGTTTTTGATCGCCGCCGGTCTGGAGCAGGCGCTCGATTATCTTGAGAGCTTGCGTTTTTCGCCAAGCGAAATCGATTGGCTGTCGAAAACCGGCCGCTTCCGCGAAAACCTTTTGGATTACCTCGCCGGTTTCCGGTTTACCGGAGATGTTGACGCGATGCCGGAAGGGACCGCCTGTTTTGGCGACGAGCCCATGCTTCGCGTCACCGCCGCGCTGCCAGAGGCGCAATTGGTCGAAACGCGGCTCATCAATCTGCTTCACTTTCAAACGCTCGTGGCGTCGAAGGCGGCGCGCCATGTGCTGCTCGCGCCTGGGAAGGTGCTCGCCGATTTCGGGCTTAGGCGCGCGCACGCGGGCGAGGCCGGGCTGTTGGCTGCCCGCGCGAGCGCCATCGCAGGCTATTCCGGCACCGCCACCGTGCTTGCGGGCGAGCTTTTCGGCATTCCGCTGTACGGCACCATGGCGCATTCCTTCATTGAGGCCTTCGATAGCGAGGCGGCGGCCTTCGAAGCCTTCGCGCGTTCCCGGCCGCAGAATCTGACCGTCCTGATCGATACTTACGACACCGAAGCCGCGGCCAGAAAAGTGGTTGCGCTCGCAAGGCGGCTCCAACCGGAAGGGATTAAGGTCGGGGCGGTGCGCATCGACAGCGGCGACCTTATCGAGCTTTCAAGAGTTGTGCGGCGCATCCTCGACGAAGGCGGCTTTCCGGCCATTACCATCTTCGCGAGCGGCGGCCTCGACGAGGCGGACCTTATCGCGTTTGCGCAAAGCGGCGCGCCCATCGATGGATTCGGCATCGGCACCAGCTTGACGACAAGTTTCGACCGTCCGGCGCTCGACTGCGCTTATAAACTGCAGGAATATGGGGGACTGCCGAGGCGGAAATATTCGCCAGGCAAAGAAACTTGGCCGGGCCGCAAACAGGTTTGGCGGCGTTACGGAGGGGACGGCAAAATGGCAGGGGACGTGCTGTCGTTGTCAACGGACAGGCAGGAGGGCGAGGCTTTGCTTCAGCCCGCGATAAGGGCGGGGCGGCGGCTCGGCGCGTCGCCGTCCTTGATCGAGGTGAGGGCGCGCGCAGCGGAAAACCTAGAACGTTTGCCGCAAGCCTTGCGCCGCCTCGATCCTGAGGCTGTATACCCCGTCACCATAGGGGAGCCGCTCGCCGAACTTGCCGGCGAGACGGATCGCCGCCTTGCCAAGCTAGGGAGGGGAGCATGAAAAAGGCCGGGAAGCCTAGCTCTCGCGAAGTTCTGCTTGTGATCGACATGCAAAACGCTTTCTGTCCCGGTGGCGCGCTTGCTGTGCCAGGCGGCGATGAAATCGTCCCGCTCATCAACCGGATCGCCGCACGGTTTGAGCACGTGGTGCTGACGCAAGATTGGCATCCGGCGGGCCATTCCTCCTTCGCTTCCGCGCATCCGGGGCGCAAACCGTTCGAAACGGTCACGCTTTCCTACGGCCAGCAGGTTCTCTGGCCCGATCACTGCGTTCAGGACAGCCCAAGCGCCGAGTTTCACCCAGACCTCGCTATCCCTCACGCGGCGCTGATCCTGCGCAAGGGCTCTCACGCGGACATCGATTCCTATTCGGCATTCTTCGAAAACGACCGCGCCACCCCGACCGGGCTGCTAGGATATTTGCGGGAGCGCGGCTTCAATCGGGTGTTTCTTGCCGGGCTCGCGCTCGATTTTTGCGTGCGCTTCTCGGCCGAGGATGCGCAAGCGAACGGTTTGCCTGCCGTGATCCTGGAGGACGCCTGCCGTGCCATCGATCTGAACGGTTCTCTTGAGGCTGCCCGGAAAAGCTTCGCCGCGCTTGGCGTAGCCATCGAGCATAATAATTGACCGCCGAGCCCCCCTCACCCCAGCCCTCTCCCTAAGGGGAGAGGGAGCCTGCCGTTCCTGCGTTCCTTCTCCCCTCGGGGAGAAGGACAGGTTGAGGGGGGGGCTTCGAAACCAATCAGCCGGATCCAGTATCACGATACCGATTCGCCGCCCCCGGAGCCGCGAAGCGGCAATGTCACCTGAAAACAAGCGCCGGTGCCCTCGCGGGGCACGTACTGAACCTCTCCCCGATGCCGCTCTGCAATTTGCCGGACAAGCGAGAGACCGAGACCTATCCCCCCATTGCCTTCCGGGTGGCCTTTAAGACGATAGAACGGCTCAAATACCCGGCCGCGCTCAGAATCCGGTATTCCGGGACCACGATCGCAAACCGTGACGTTTGCCACGCTGGCAACGGATGCGACCGTCACCTCGATGGGGCCTTGCCCGCCGTGGCGGCGGGCGTTTTCTAAAAGATTGCGGAAGAGGCGGCGAATAAGCCGGGCATCGCCTTCGATAAGCACGGGTTGCCCCGGAACGGCGTCAAGGTCCACGCCGAAAGGCGCACATTCCTCGGCAAGTAAGCCAATTAGATCGATTTTCTGCCGGCCGGTTGCGGCGCCTGCATCCGCTTCGAGACGGCTTGCCAGCAGAATTTCGTCCACAAGCCCATCCAATTCGGCGATATTCCGGGCAATTTCCTCTTTCTCTTGGCTCGGCGCCGAAGTGCTGATGGCCTCAGCCGCCATCCTCAGCCGCGCGAGGGGAGAGCGGAGTTCGTGAGAGGCGTGAGCGAGGAGTGTCTTTTGAGCTTTGACGAGCGCTTCGATCCGGTCCGCGGTTGCATTGAAAGTCTCGGCGAGCTTGCCAACTTCGTCGTGGCCCCGGGCGGCAACCCGCGCGGTAAGATTGCCTTGCCCAAACGCGGCGACACCGCGCTGTAACTGCTCAAGATTCTTCGTCAGGCGGCGTATGACAGGATAGGCGCTCACAGCTACCGCCAAGCCGATTGCGAAGACGATGCCGAGCCAGCGCAAGGGGGGTGGAAAGCCAGGCTTGAGCGAGGGGCGGACCACGAGAAGCTGGCGCCCATCGTTCAGCCGGACCGCGAAAGCGCCGTGGCGCACATATTGATGAAACCTTCGGAAACGGGAATGTGTAAGAGCGGCAAGCGAGCTTTTTGGGACTGCCCCAGCCTGCGCAATGACTTTACCCGCGGGCGAAAGCAGCGCCAGATCGAACTTGGTGCGATCGTGCCAGAATTGCAGTTCCTGGCTCAGAGCCGCTGGACTCGCCGCCGATGGTAAGAGGTGCTCGGCAACGTCCGATACGAATGGAATCTCGGGCCTGCCACCGTCCGGTTCTCTGAATTCCCGGAATATCCAGCCGGTTAACCCCACAAGAACGGCAAACAAGGCGAGACTTCCCAAGACCGCGAGGTAAATCCGGAAATACAGGCGTCGCATCAGTCCCGGCCTTTCGCAAAAACATAGCCGGCGCCTCTGACCGTTATGATGTGCCGGGGATGCTTCGCGTCTTCTTCGATGGCGGAGCGGATCCGGGCGATATGAACGTCGACCGACCGGTCTAAGCTCGGATCGTACGGGTCTCCGTGGCGGCCGGCGAGATCGGAGAGCTGCTCGCGCGAAAGCACCCGCCCCGCGCGCCCGGCCATAATCGCCAAAAGGTCGAACTGGTAGCTTGTCAGGGTTTTTTCCTCGCCATCGACCCGGACTTGACGGGCGCCGCGGTCGATTTCAAGCCGGCCGAAGCGGAGAATATCGCCCCCGGAGCCTGCGGCGGCGCGTCCCCGGCGCAAGACCACCCGGATCCGCGCCAAGAGCTCGCGGGGCTCGAAGGGCTTTGGAACGTAGTCCTCCGCCCCGATTTCGAGCCCCACCACTCGATCCATCGGATCGCCGCGTGCGGTCAGCATAATTACTGGGATCGCCGCCACGGCTGGGTTCAAGGCTCGAATCTCGCGGAACAAATCGAGGCCATCGCAGTCCGGTAGCATCAGATCGAGAAGGATAAGATCCACGGGCTTTCGCTTCAGCACCGTCAATCCCGCCGCACCGTCCGATGCGTGGAGAACATCGAATTTATTCTCCCGGAGGTAGTCCGAAACCATCCTTGCGAGGCGGACGTCGTCCTCGATCAAGAGAATGAGGGGCATGGAATGTTACCATTGGCTCGGGATGAAAAACTCCATGACCTTCGGACCGAACGGCCCGGCGCAACCGTCGGCGCGAGGCGGCGTTGGCCGCCGTGGCGATCCAGAACAGAAGCCGCCACCCTTTGTTCTGGATTGCGTCG
This sequence comes from Rhodomicrobium sp., assembly GCA_052148445.1. Lineage (GTDB taxonomy): Bacteria > Pseudomonadota > Alphaproteobacteria > Rhizobiales > Rhodomicrobiaceae > Rhodomicrobium. The sequence goes on along the minus strand of JBKQIH010000276.1, from coordinate 4,695 downwards.
CTTTGCCCGCAATGACGGCAGTTCCGGATTAGAGCGCGATGCCTTAATGCATATGCCATTGCTCCCAGCGCTCGGCAAGCTGGCGCCGCTGCTCGGGCTTCAACACATCGGCGGCATCTTCAACCGCTTGCACGATGCGCTTTGAGGCGGTGTCGGCCACACCGATCTGCTCTGCTCTGAGAGACTCCAGCGCGGACCGGTCTATCGTGTCCGCCTTCATAATCGCGAGGATCTTTTCGCGCCGGGCAGACCGGTCTTTTCGCATGGCCATCACGTCGTTGACCGCGGCCTTAGCGATGGCATCGATCTTCTCGCGCTGCTCCGGCGTGGCGTCCACTTTGGACAAAGCCCGGCCGATACGATGCTGAACGATGAATGTGATCTCTTCGGCATCGAAGCGCGGGTGACCGGCCCAATGCCGCCAGGGCGAACCGTGGACCGTACCGGCTGCGAACCCAAACAGGCCCGTGACACCGAGTAGGACTGCAAAAAGCCAGCGGCGTCCCCGGCGGGGTGCACCCATTGGACCATTTTGCACTGCGTTACCGGATTTTTCTTCAGTCATGGAATAAGGCTCCCAATTGAACTTTGCCGCTGTTGCGGTGAGCTTAAATTGGGGGCGCGTTGTTTCAATTTGCGGCACCTATTGTAAACTTATGTAAAGTTCGGCCCGAACCTCGGCGGCTGGATTGAGCCTCGGTCCAACATGGGCCGATAGAGCATTCAACCCCTCATCCTCTCCTTCTCCCTCTGGAAGAAGGGACGGCGCCGCAACCGTACAGGCACGAAATCCTAGTGCAGAGCGTACAACCGCGTTCCCTCTCCCATCCGCATCCGCTCGCGGATGCGGACACGCTGCAAGCGCGCCAAGGCGTGCTTGCTGGGAGAAGGACAGGATGAGGGGTTGAACACCCGGACACCCGGCATACGCGCTAGGCGGCCCGCGACGCGTGATCTGCCGCAACCTGCTCGGCGAGCTTGCCGGTCAGGTCGACGAGGTGGTCGAACTTCGCTTCGAAGCTACCGGTGCCCGCGGTCGCCGATCTCAGCTCGATGATGAGGTCTTGGATCTCGGCTTCGGGGATATGCGCTTCGATCACGTCCCAGCCGTCCCAGCCGGGCCGTCCGTCGAAGCCCAGGATCTGGCCGCGCCGCGACGAAATCATGCCGTTGATTTTCGGCGTGGCCTCGGATGGTACCGCGATTTTCACCGCCATGATCGGCTCAAGCAGCACGGGCGAGCATTTCGGCATGCCTTCCGACATGGCGATGCGCCCTGCCGTCCGGAACGCCATCTCGGACGAGTCGACCGTGTGATAGGAGCCGTCCTTCAGGCAGACGGCGACATCGACAACCGGAAAGCCGAGCGGACCTGCCGATAGATAATCGCGCACGCCGGCTTCCACCGCCGGGAAGTAGTTACGCGGCACCGCGCCACCGGTGACGACCTCGGAGAACGCGAAGCCGTCGCCGCGCGGCTGCGGCGAAATCTCCACGACCACGTCGCCGAATTGCCCGTGCCCGCCGCTTTGCTTTTTATGGCGCCCGCGGATTTCGATGCTTTTGCGAATGGTCTCCTTGTAAGGAATTTGCCGCTTATGCGTTTCCGCCTTGATCCCGAAACGCCGCGCGAGCCGCTCCAGCGCAACGCGCAAATGCATTTCGCCCTGGCCCCAGAGCACCATCTGGCTCAACTCGCGATCTTGCATGAGGGAAAGCGAAGGATCTTCATCGGTAAGCTTGGCGAGCGAAGCGGTGAGCTTGATCTCGTCCTTGCGCTCCCCGGCCGCGATGGCAAGCCCATAGACCGGCTTCGGCGGGACGGCGGATTGGATCGATATCGCGCCGTTTTTCTCGGCGGTGATCGTCGCACCGGTTGGCAGGCTTTCAAGCTTTCCGAAGGCAACCGTCTCGCCGGGGCCGCCCGGCCCACGCTTCTTCACCTCGGTTCCGCTGACCTGATAAACGCCCGAAATCTTCTCTTCGCCGGTTACGCTATAAATTGGAGTGCCATCGGTGAACTGCCCGGCCAGCACGCGCGCGAGCGAAAGCTTGCCCGCGTGCGAGGTGTGATAGGTCTTCATAAGATAGGCTGCGGATTTTCCGCTGGGCAGCCCGATGCGCCGCGCCGTTTCCTCGATAAAAGGCGCCTCGTGCCTTATAGCCTTCAGCAACCGGCCGATGCCGTTGCCATGCTCGGCAGATCCGAAGAAAATCGGGCAAATCTGACCGCGCTTGAACTCGACAACAAGATCGTCGAACACTTTGCCACGGCTCGGCATCTCGTCGCTCAGGAGCTGCTCCATCAACTCGTCGTCGTAATCGGCGAGCTTTTCGAGCATGGAGAAGCGCTGATCCTCCTCGAACTTCGCGAGATCGGAGGGAATAGCGATCGTTTCGCTTTCCGCATGCTCGCGATAGACATAGGCGCGCTCTAGGGCCAAGTCGACGAAGCCGCTCACAGCGCCATTTTCCCAGATCGGTATCTGCCGCAGCACCAGTGGAATCCGGCTCGCGCTTTGCATCATCGTCAAGACTTGGGCCCAGCCTTGGCCAACCTTGTCGATCTTGTTGATGAAGAGAAAATGAGGAATACCGCTCGCCTCAAGGGCCTTCAGGACCATTTGCAGTGCGTGAAGCTTCTTGTCGTCAGCCTCGCACACCACAATCGCGGCGTCGCAGCCGGAAAGAGCGGCCATCCCGTCGAACTGAAACTCGACCGAGCCTGGGCAATCGAGCAGCGTGAACGTGTCGCCGAGATATTCCATGCTGGCCACGTTGAGCTCGACGCTCATGCCGTGCGCCTGCGCCTCGGGCGAGTGATCGCCTATCGTCTTGCGGATATCGGCGCCTTCGTGGCCCGTAGCGCCGGTGCGTGCAAGCAACGCTTCGAAAAGCGTCGTCTTGCCGCTGGCACTCGGCCCGATCAGCGCAATGCAGCGGGGACTTCTGCCGTTGGTAGTTCCTTGATTGCCCATTGTGATCTTCCTTAGCCGGAATGTGTTCTTTGGGCCGCGCGCCGCGGCGGGCGGCGAAGACCCTATCGTCGCGCGCGACACTGAACTTGGCAAGTGCAAATGACAAGTGGGAATGCGGCTAAAGCCGCGCCTTTTGCCGCTGCCACAGCTCTTTTGCAAAGTCAGCCGCGGCCTCGAAACTAAGATGAACAATTGAGGACGGATTGGCGCCGGGGCCCAAAACGAGTCGCGCGGACCTTGCCGCGGCATGGATCAGCATGAGGTTATCGGCGAGGCCGCCAAAGTCCTCGACCATCATACCATCGCGCTTGCCGCGCCGGTAGGGACCATCCTGGTAGACCTCGCCCTGGTAGACATCGGCGACGATTCGTTCCGCAAAGGGGCGGGGATCGTTCGTGTGAAGCACCACCGGTTTGCCGAGCGCGGCCATGAAGCCGAGCTCATAGGCCGTGCCGTCGTCCGCCTCCGGACCGCGCCAGGGCTGAATGTTGAAAATGCCGAGATCGGCCTTGCGCATTTGGGCCTCGCAGGCTTCGGCAATGGCGAGCGCGAGTTCAGCGGCGCCGGGGTAATCGCCGGGGTTCAGCTCATCGTCGAGCGGAAACAGCCCGGCCATGCCGCGCGCGGCCAGCGCTTCCTTCATCCTCGCGCTCCGGAGCAGGGCGCCGGGATAAAATACGTCCGGCCCCGCAAGATAGACATAAGGCCGTCCTTGCCCGTCTGGCATGCGTCACCCTCCCAACAGCCGGACCTCGACGCCCGGCAGGGCTTGCGCCGCGGCGGCAAGGCGCTTGTCCGCAGTCACCAGCGGCGCGCCCTCGCGCCGCGCGAGTGCGAGATAGAAGCAGTCGTAGATTGGATGCGGAATCGACAGCGAGAGCTCAAACGCGGCGGGCAGCAGCTCTTGCAGAGGCACGATCCGGGCAAAGGCTTGCGGTGCCTGCGCCAGCATCGCCTCCGCAGTGTCCTTCAGGAGTTGGTTCACGCGCACATATTTCGAAAAGGCGCTGGCGATCTCCGCCAGCACAAGGTCCGGCGCGATCAGCTCCCGCGGCGGCTTTGCGAGCGCGCGCGCTTCTTCCCACTTATCCTGCTTAACGAACCACTTTACCGCTACGCTTGCATCGGCGACGAGCATTAGCGGCTATCCCGGTCTTGCCGGATGATGTCCGTAGCATCCAAAGTAACGCGCCCCGTAGACTCGCGAAGACGATCGATTTCCGCCCAGATCTCCTCTTTGGACGGCTTCACGGCTTCGATCAGAATATCCCGGACGCTTTGCTCCAAGGATTTATCGGATTTAAGCGCGCGCGCTTTCAAACGCTCGATCACGCTGTCCTCAAGGTTACGGACGAGGATTTGCCCCATGGCGCATGCTCCATGCTATCATCATGATAGCATACTATGGTGGATGCCAAAATCAAAGCGATTTCAGTGCGCGAGCACGCGGCGGTTTATAGGCTCGGCCCGGAAGCCAACGCCGCCGTGCCGCGCGCGCTGAGCGAGTTCTTGTAACTTCGCCAGTGAAAGGGCGGCATTGCACGGCTTTTGCCGGCCGGCAGCACCCCTTCGTTCTGCGTTGGGCCGGTTGGGGTCGAGGCTGTGTGAAAACGCTTGAATCATGTAGGCTTTTGCAAATGATTTGCGGGGGCTGGAATGAAACGTTTCATCGAAGGCGAGGATCGCCGCCAGGCAACGCTGCTTCCCGATTGCTTGG
>JBKQIH010000275.1:0-6810 GCA_052148445.1 Rhodomicrobium sp. | reverse complement strand
GCCTACCCTCTGATGGCCGCGATCCAATCCATGTGCGCGCGCATCGGCCGGGTGACCGGAAAAGGACTCGCCGCCAACATCAAGACCGCGTTCCCGCCAGTCATACTGCTAGGTGTCGTGCTCCTGCGCGGCAACGATGGCAAAGGCAACAGGTCCATAATCTCCTCACCATCGAGGTTGGAGACCAAGAGCCAGTCTTCCGAAATTTCTGGGAACGCGGACAGAGTCTCTTTGCGGAATGATGGAAAATGTAGGCTTGCCGGTTTTGACCATCAAAAATCCAGGCTTCATGAACTTGGACTGGGCTTCGTTTTGTAAGGAAAGTCATTGCATGAATAGAAATTTGCGGCGCTTTTCGAAATATGCCTGCACCCGTGTGTGGGGCGCGGCCTGCGCGATAGGACCGTCACCGCTGGGACGGCGCCCCCCAATTCACGTTCCTTTCTTCCAGGTATTTTAGGCAGCAGCACGACGTCAGGGAAACCGCGCAAATGCGCCCTGCCACCGCACAATTCTCGTAATACCCCATGACGCGATCGCGCGGTCATGGCCACGCTTCAATTCTCATTGTTCAGGAAATTGAGTGTTAAGGTTAATGGGCCGCGCTTGATGAGATCGTCGAGCACCATGCGCCAGGCTTCGACTGCGACGAGCCACGGGAGAAGCTGCTTGCTTGCGGCTGACGGTGGTTGCAAAGGGGCGCCGATTAAAGGGTTCCGAGGGTGGTTGGCTGGCTTTTCTTATACTGGTGCGGGGGAATTGGGTAGCGGGGACTACAGCGTGGTTCCCACCGGTAACGCCGTTTTCTGCAGTCTGCTGGTTGCCGTGCCTCATGGCGGCCGGTATGAGATTCAAGATGTAGCTAGACAGGCACAGATATTGCGTCGGCCTTTTCGGGAACTTCGTCCTGAGGAATGCTCTCTGCCATGAGCCGCAATGTTATCGCTTGGGACCTGCAGACAGTGCCATTAGACAGCCAGCGCCGGATAGTCGGTGTATCCCTTAGGCCCGGGGGTGTAAAACGTCGCCATGTCGGGCTCGTTTAGGGGAGCGGCTGCGCGCAGGCGCGCCACCAGATCGGGATTGGCCAGAAACGGCCTTCCGAACGCGACGAGGTCCCCTCGTTTTTCAAGGAGTGCGCTCTCTGCCGTGGCGCGATTGAAGCCGCCGGAGAGGATGAACAGGCCGTTGAAGCCGGCGCGAAGCCGGGTCTTGAAATCGGCCGGCACCGGGGGAGCGCCCATCGCAGAATGATCGACGAGATGAAGGTATAAGAGACCGAGTTTTGAGAGATCGGATGCAAGTGTGAGAAACTGTTCTTCGACCTCGGGAAACGCGCCAGTTCCGTTGAAAACGCCATACGGCGAGAGCCGAATGCCGACCCGGTCGCGTCCGATGGCTGCCACCGAGGCGCTTGCGATCTCAATCGCCAGACGGTTGCGGCCCTCTATGGTGTTGCCGTAGCCGTCAGTGCGCTGGTTAACGTTTGGATTGAGAAACTGCTCGATCAGATAGCCATTGGCGCCGTGCAGTTCCACGCCGTCGAAGCCCGCATCGAGCGCAAGCTGGGCGGAGTGCGCGTATTCATCGACGGCACGGGCAATGTCCGACCCAGTCATCGCCCGTGGCACGCTGTGCGGCTGCATGCCCTTCGCATCGGTGTACATCTCGCCGGGACACGCTGCGCTGGAGGGGCCAACGACCTTGGCTCCGGCCGGAAGGTTGTCAATGTGGCTCACCCGTCCGGTGTGCATCAATTGCACGAAGATCTTGCCGCCCTTATCGTGAACCGTCTCCGTGATCTCATGCCACGCAGCGGCGTGCGCCATATTAAAAAGGCCGGGAATTCGCGCATATCCGAGCCCGTTCGGTGACGGAGACGTGCCTTCGGTGATGATGAGGCCTGCCGATGCGCGCTGGCCGTAGTATTCCGCCATCAGCGAATTAGGCGTGTTGGCGTCCACGGCGCGGCTGCGCGTCATAGGCGCCATGACGATGCGGTTCTTAAGTTGCAGCGAGCGGGCTGCGAAAGGTTCGAAGAGCATGGCTATCCCCCGGTTGGTGAACTCATGTTAGCCGGAAACGATCCGTGAGGCAGATTCTCTGGTAACGCCTAGACTACGGCACGGCCGTGCGCTGGGGCGTGGCTGGCAAAACTTGGGCCCTGCTGCAATGGCTTAGGAGCCGGTTAGCGGATGGAGCGGCGCGGGCAAGCGCTCCCTCAGGGATTGTCCTCAGGCGTGCCCGAACCCGGCGCATCCTCCGCCATCTCGTCCCGGTAGCGTTCGAGATCGCGCTGAACCCGTTCTGGATTGGCGAGTTCCTCTTCGCGTTCTTTCTGCGGTTTGTTCGAGCTCATCCTTTCGTCGAGGTTCACGCCGTCTTTGCCGCCGGTCTCACCGCCGCTTTCCGGATCGGCGGCCGGGTAGGAGCCAATTCCTTTTTTTGCCGTCACTATTTCGGTACTCCCGTGTGTTGGCCCAGCATTCGGTTGTAGGCTCCCCGAAAGGAGGAGCAGAGTTGCGGCACGATCCTTTATCAAACTCAGGTGCTTGGTCGCCACTATAGAGAGCGGAAAAGCGCATTAATAGACTCGGAAATTGCTCAATCGTCAGGTCGAAGAACTGATCCTAATTGACGGCTATGGTCCGTTACTTGGGTATCGTTCTTCGTTCCTGACCTATGGGTGCACGGCGTAGGTATTTTCCGAGGCTACGGCTCACGGGCGCTGTTGATTACGTTGGGGAGGTCGCAGCTGTCACTCCAAGCCGCTACCCAGCAAGGAACATGCGTTATGGCCAAAGCAATTGGCATCGACCTCGGCACAACGAATTCCTGCGTCTCCGTCATGGAAGGCAGATCCGCGAAAGTCATGGAAAACGCGGAGGGAGCCCGGACAACGCCATCCATCGTGGCATTCCTCAAAAACGGTGAAATCGTCGTCGGCCAGGCCGCAAAGAGGCAAGCCGTGACAAATCCGGAAAACACGGTCTACGCCATCAAACGATTGATAGGACGCCGGTATGACGATCCAGCCGTTCAAAAAGAGATGAAGCTCGTTCCCTATAAGATCGTAGCTGGCCCGAATGGCGATGCCTGGATCGAAGCTATGGGTAAAAAGTATAGTCCGAGCCAGATCAGCGCTTTCATTCTTCAGAAAATGAAGGAGACCTCGGAAAGCTATCTCGGAGGTCCGGTGACCGAGGCCGTGATTACGGTTCCGGCCTATTTCAACGATAGCCAGCGGCAGGCGACGAAAGACGCGGGAAAAATCGCCGGTCTTGAGGTGCTTCGCATAATCAACGAACCGACCGCCGCCGCCTTGGCCTACGGAATGGACAAGAAAGGCGAAGGTAAGATCGCCGTGTACGATTTGGGCGGCGGGACTTTCGATGTATCCATTCTCGAAATCGGGGATGGCGTCTTCGAAGTGAAGGCGACAAACGGCGATACTTTCCTTGGCGGCGAGGACTTCGACCGGCGCATCCTCGACTATTTGGCCGGCGAATTTAAAAAAGAACAGGGCATCGACCTTCGCAAAGATCGTCTCGCGCTGCAGCGCCTTAAGGAAGCAGCAGAAACGGCCAAGGTCGAGCTATCCTCGGTCATGGAAACCGAAATCAATCTGCCCTTCGTCACAGCCGATCAGCATGGCCCAAAACATCTCCAGGTCAAATTGACCCGCGCTAAGCTTGAGGCGCTCGCCGGCGATCTCATTCAGCGCACGATCGGCCCTTGCGAAGGCGCGTTGAAAGATGCCGGACTGACTGCTGGTCAAATCGATGAGGTCATTCTCGTCGGCGGTCAGACACGAATGCCTAAGGTCCAGGAGACCGTGAAGTCTCTGTTCGGGAAAGAACCGCATAAAGGGGTTAACCCCGACGAAGTTGTTGCGATTGGAGCGGCCATCCAGGCAGGCGTGCTGCAAGGCGATGTGAAGGACGTTCTTTTGCTCGACGTTACCCCTCTTTCGCTCGGAATCGAAACTTTGGGCGGCGTCATGACCCGCTTGATCGACCGCAACACCACCATACCAACCGCAAAGTCTCAAACTTTCTCCACGGCGGGGGACAATCAGCCAGCCGTCACGATCCGCGTCTTCCAGGGTGAACGCGAAATGGCGGCAGACAACAAGCAGCTTGGTCAGTTCGATCTCGTGGGGATTAAGCCGGCGCCGCGTGGCGTCCCGCAAATCGAGGTAAAGTTCGATATCGACGCCAACGGCATCGTGAACGTGTCAGCCAAGGACAAGGAAACGAATATAGAGCAGCAAATTCGCATTCAAGCGTCCGGCGGTCTTTCCGACGCGGAAATCCAGCGCATGATCAGTGAAGCGGAGAAGAACGCAGACGCGGACAAGCGCCGCCGTGACTCCGTCGAAGCACGAAACGAAGCCGATGCGGCAGTCTATTCAGCGGAAAAGCAACTCGGCCAATCTGGGCCAGCCATTTCCGACAGCGTCAAAAAATCGGTCGAACAGGCCATCTCTTCCCTTAGGCAAGAGATGGACGGACAAGACGCAAGCCGGATGCGGCAAGGCACGGCGGCGCTCTCCGAGGCAGTGTCAAAGTTGAATGCAGGATCTCAAGGCGCCGCGAATGGCGCACAGCCTGGGTCTACAGCGGCGGGAGCCTCGAACGCTTCATCGCCGTCGCAGGATGAACCCAAAGATGTCGTCGATGCGGACTTCGAGGAAGTGAACTATGGCCGCTAATGGCAACAACGGACACGACAGCCATCATAGCCGCGAACCGCATAATCCGGTAGGCGGCAGACACGCTTTCGGGGCCGGAATGGATGACGAGCGCGCGCCTTCGGAAAACGAGGAGGAGCTACGGGAAACAATAAAAGCGGATGCCTCGCATGGCGCATCGGAAGAAAAAATCTCGAAGCTCGAGGCTACGATCTCGGACCTGGAGAACCGGCTCAAGCGCTCGCTCGCCGGCCGGGAGAACGATCGCGAGCGAACCAAGCGAGAGACCGAAACCGCGGTGAAATTCGCAGCCTCCGGATTTGCCGCCGACCTTCTTTCCAGCCTCGATAATTTGCAGCATGCGCTCGACGCCGCGCCGGACGAGACCAATCTAAATGAATCTATGAAGCGCCTCGTTCAGGGCGTCAAAGCCACAGAACGAGCGCTCCTCGCCGCAATGAAAAAGCATGGCATCCGCCGCATCGATGCCCTGCTCGAGCCGTTCGACGCCAACCAGCACCAAGCCGTCGCGGAGGTTGAATGCGCCGGTGCACCTACCGGGAGCGTGGCGAAGGTCCTTCAGCCCGGCTACTTCCATCATGACCGGCTACTCCGCCCGGCGATGGTAAATGTAGCAAAAAGCTAATGACCGAAGTTCCGCGAAAGGCTTTCGCCGCCTCTGAAAGAAGTACCCGAAGGTTTATGAAGTCCTGTGGACGATCAGGAAAATGCCCGGCTCATAGTGTTGCAGATCGTCCTCGATACGTTTGAAGTACGGACTGCGAAGCACACGCCCCCGCGAAGAGGCCGGCCGCGCGATCGCGTCATGGGGTTTTATGAGAATTGTGCGGTGGCAGGGCGCATTTGCGCGGTTTTCATGAACGCTTTGCTGCTTCCATTTCTACCTAAAATACTTGGAAGAAATGATAGTAAATGGGAGGCCTCGTTCGGCAGAACTATAACCGGGGCCCGCTCCGAAGGTCATTCTTCGCGCGCCGGTGACGGTCCTATGGTGCAGGCCGCGCCCTAAACACGGGGACGGGCCTATTTCGAAAAGCGCTGGGCCGGCGGAAAGCGGAAACGCGGGCAAGCCATTTTCCAAAATATTTAATCGGCGGCTGGAAAATTTTCCGCCGAATAATCGATGGCTTTGCGGGCAATAAAATAATCCAAAAAAAATAGGCGGGAGAAATAAAAGAACAAAGTGAAGGAGGACCCAAAAGGGCCGCCCCTTCAACCCTGAGCCGCAACAATGTATTCAAGCGGCGGCGAAGAAAACCTCGCTGGGTGTTTTGGAGCCGAGCGCCTTTCTGGGACGGGAGTTGAGTTTGTCTTCGACCCGTTGGACCCCGGCGTGAGTGAGGGTAGAGAAGTCCGAGCCTTTTGGGAAGTACCGGCGCACGAGGCCGTTGGTGTGTTCGTTGAGGCCCCGCTCCCAGGAATGATAAGGCGTGGCGAAGTAGACTTGCGTCCCGAGCGGGGCTGCGATGCCGGCGTGTCCGGCAAACTCCTTGCCGTTGTCGTAAGTGATGGTCTGGATCTTGTGGGCGATGGGAAGAAGAGCGGCGTTGCAGGCCGCTTGGACAGAGGCCGAGTTTTTTCCGGGAGCAACGCAAGCTTTGTGTATTTGGACTTGCGGTCCACGTGGCTCAAGATCGCGCCCTTTTGGCCCCGGCCGATGACGGTTTCGCCCTCCCAGTCGCCGATGCGGCTTTTCTCCTCGGCGATGCGGACCGTGAATAATTCGCGCGGATATTTAAAGCCGGATTTTTTGCGGCGACGCGGTTTGCTGCCTTTCGGCTTAATCAGGTGGACGGGAGTAGGCTGCATCTGGCAAAGGCTCCCACGGGCAAGCCTGATCTTCTACGATGAAACGCGGCCCCGAGTTTCGAACAGCTTGTGCCTTGCGGACGTTCTGAGCATTGGCGCGAGGCGCAACCGAGAGACGTGCTGCTTCGGGCGACTCGACATAACGAACTCCCCCCAGAGTTTTGTCCAGCGTTCGAAGTTACGCGACCAAGAGACGAGCAGTTTGTCCGCGATTGTTCGCTCTGATTTGCCCTGAGCCGCGTCCAAAGGTAAGACCAATTGTAAGACCGCATGAAACCTTTTGAAAA
>JBKQIH010000274.1:0-23335 GCA_052148445.1 Rhodomicrobium sp. | reverse complement strand
GGCGCCCTTGCCTGGCGCGGTTCTTCCGGTGGGAAGCCGGCCGGGGCCGGCTATTTCCACTCCTCGATATCGAGATAGGGCTGCTCGGCGAGCGGCTGCAGCGTGATGCCGGCCGGCACGGGAGCCTCTGGACGCTCCTCCTCCATGCGTTTCGCCGCCTTTTGCACCTCGGAATCGAGGTCGATTTGCGAGCACAACCCAAGCGCGACAGGGTCCTGCGGCTGAAGATTCGCCGCGTTCCAGTGGGTGCGCTCGCGGATGGATTCGATGGTCGTCTTCGTCGTTCCGACAAGACGCATGATTTGCGTGTCGCGCAGCTCGGCATGATGACGCAAGAGCCACAATATGGCGTTCGGACGGTCGTGGCGGCGCGAGACGGGCGTGTATTTCGGCGCCCGCTTCGAGCGCATCTCGGGGATGAACACTTTCGAACGCGCCAGCTTCAGCCGGTAGGACGGATCTTTTTGCGCGCGCGCGATTTCCTCGCGGGTGAGCTGCCCGGAGGTCATGGGATCGGAGCCGCGTATGCCGTGCGCCACATCGCCATCGGCAATGCCTTTCACCTCCAGCACGTGCAGGCCGCAAAAATCCGCGATTTGCTCGAAGGTCAGCGAGGTGTTCTCGACGAGCCAAACGGCCGTGGCTTTTGGCATCAAAGGCTTATCGGTCATAAATCTCCTCCTCTCCTGGAAGCGCGCCGTCCCGGCTTCCTGGGCGTCTTGTCCGATTGTGTGGGGGAACCCGCAATCGAGTTTCATGCAATATAGGGGTTGGCGCCGGATTGTGCAAACGCTGGATTGCACCGCTCGCTTAATCCGCTGCGCCACGCAAGCGCCAACTTCACTTTCAGGAACGGCGCCCCCTAGCGATGGGAGTACCTTGTGCAACTAGTTTGGCCATGGTATATAAATGATTATCGAAGTTATCAAAATTTTGGGAGTTCAGGCATGGCCTCGGTTATTAGACTACTTGGGTTCCTCATGCTAGCCGCCGCGATAGTCATCCCCTTGGGCGGCGCTAAGGCGGGTTGCGGCGATTCTGTCACGGTTTACGCTCGGGAAGGGTGCCCCTGGTGCGAAAAGGTCGAAACCTTCCTCAACGATAATGGTGTGCAATATGAACGAATCGAGGCGGATTACGAAATGACCCAGCGATTGTTTGCGAAGCGGGTTGTGCCCGTTACCGTAATCGATGGAATATATATAATAGGCTTTAATGAATCAGCGCTGCGGCGGGCGCTTTGTCTCGCCGATTGACATCGTGCAGCCCGGGCTGAGTTTTTACTTTCCGGGCGCGGTTTGTAGCTCCTCCTATGGCCTTGGTAGCACCGTTGCAAGCGCAACACCGCCAAACTTGCTGTCCCCCCAGTATCGGGCGACGGCAAGCCGGGCGAGCGCGACGATGTCTTACCGCCTTATCTTGAGGTCGCAGTTACTATCGTCTGAGCAGTAGCCAACTCCGCCCTCATTTCGAGAGTAGTCCGATTGCGGCGCTGGCTTATAGACTGGGCTGGGAGCGGGATCTGGCTTTGTCCCGCTCAGTTGGCGGTATATATACTTACCATCTTCCCAACCATGCAGTGCTCCGGCGGTCCCACCAACTACACCGCCCTTCCTTAAGCCATAAAGACCTTCGACAGCGGCGCCACAAGCGCCCGCTACGTCCTCCATACAAACGGCAGAGGCACTAGACGAAGAAAAAGTCACTAACACCACAGGTACGACCACGAAAAGCGCTCGCATTCGATCCTCTCCACAAGCTACTCGAAATAACTTATATCAAAACCAGTTACAAATCAAGCTAATAAAATATCCTTTCCACCAAAATGAAAAAATCTGCAATATCCGCTATTTCGCTGTTTTGATGCGGCTTTCACTTCCTTTTTTTTTGCTAGAGTTTTTGCGCTTTATATTGGAATCAACGTCATTGCGAGCTGCGGCCCCTGGGGCGAGAATGCCCTGATACTGCTCCGGATTGTCACGGCGGCGAAAGGCCGCTTCGCAACGACGTTGCTCTCCATTAAAGCACATAATGCCTTAGCTGGAGCGGTCTCCCAGACATCGTTACAATGCATCCTAGACGCTGTGGCCGCCCGGCCGGGGATTGCCGAGCCAGTCCGTGGGAACCGTTTGCTGCGTGAACGCCGCGAAATAGGCCACCCAGCCCGCATCGCCGAAATCGATCATGAGCGCGCCATCCTGCCAGATGTCGTCGTGATCGTTCCTATCGTTGCCTTCGCGGTGGACGTAGCGGCCGCTCGAGCCTTGGTTCATATGTACGTCGTGGATGCCGTTGCCCTCGGTATAAAACCTCCCGAAAACGTATACCTCGCTCATGTCTTGGTATGCCTGCGCGAGCAGGTTTTGCAACGCTGCGGCCGGCTGCCCGTCCTCGCGGCCGTCGAACCGGTCGCTATCGAGCCAATCGCCGGTGCCTTCCAAAATACCGCTTCTTTGAAAGTCGATGGCGGGCAAATCGTCGGTGCCGGTCAAGTCGTTCTTTCCTTCAGGCGCGGCCCTTAGAGTTTCGACGATTGGGTGGCGGAAGTTCTGGACGATCTTGTATTTGAGCAGGTCCGACATATTATCGGTCCCGACATTGGCCGCGATATCCCAATTTACCCCATGGACATCGATGCCGAAGTGAAGATGAAACTGTGTCTCTTCCTGATTTTGGTGCTGCACTACCTTATTCTGAAGCCGGGGTAAAGACGTCATCTTCCCCTTAACGAAACCGTACGCTAAAGCCATTTTGACCTCCGCTGTCTTTTTACAAAATTCTGGCTTGGCTGTCCGCCGAGACGGCGATGCGATTAATACTTGCCTCTGCGTTTAGTTTATGTCGAGCTGAAAGCGGTAGTGGCCTGTAACCTCGAACTCGAACAAGATATCTTCGACCTGAGCGCCGGCCCCAATATTGTGCACGATAAGAGGCCGGCCGCCTGTGCCTTGCCGGCCGGAGACAAGGCCGATATGCGGCCGGCCGCCGGGAAGCCGCCAGGTCACAATATCGCCAGGCTTATAGCCGGCCGCATCCTTCGAAACCGGCAGCACTTTACCGTGGCGGCTGAAAAACACCGCGAGATTCGGAACGCGGCGATGATCGATATTGGGATCGGGCCGCGATAGCCCCCAAAGCTTGGGATAAGCGCCAAATGCCGCGCGCATGTCCCGATTGACCAGAAGCTGCAGGTCCACACCGATGCCGCGATAGGCGCGGACGATAACGTCCGTGCACACACCGCGTTCGATGGGAACGTCGCCGCCGGGAAAGGCGATTGCCGAATAGCCCGGATCGTATTTCACGGTCTTGCCAACCTGCGCATAGGCATTTTCCAGCAACCGGGCCACCGGGGGCGATTCTTGCGCAAGAAGCAGCGATGGTATGAGCACGATGAGGAGCCATAGACCCCGGATCATGGCGTAAACTCCAATTTAGCTTTGCACTGCAAAATCTCGCGGATGCCGGATGTATCCCGCGCAGTTTCAATCGAGAGTCAGCACGATCTTACCCATATGTGCGTTCGACTCCATATGCCGGTGCGCTTCGGCCGCTTGCGCCAGAGGGAACGTTTTGTCCACTACGATCTTCACCTTACCGCTTTCCAGAAGCGGCCAGACCTTTTGCTCAAGCTCGCGGGCGAGATGGGCTTTGAACTCGGGCTTCCTTACGCGCAGCGTCGATCCGGTGAGCGTCAGCCGCTTCAGCATGACGGGCATGAGGTCGATCTGAACGCGCGAGCCCTTCAGGAACGCGATTTGGACGATGCGTCCATCCTCGGCGGCGCAGGCGATGTTATCCTTCACGTAATCGCCGCCCACCATGTCGAGGATAACGTCGACGCCTAGGCCGGCCGTCGCCGTTTTGACCTCGGCCGCATAGGACGCGGTCTTATAATTGATGGCACGCTCCGCCCCGAGGCTCTCGCAATAAGCGCATTTCGCATCGCTGCCGGCCGTCGCGAAAACCCGCGCTCCGAAGTGGGCCGCAAGCTGGATCGCCGTCGAGCCGATGCCGCTGGAGCCCCCATGCACCAGAAAACATTCGCCGGCCTTCAAGGCGCCGCGCTCGAAAACATTGTGCCAGACCGTCATGAAGGTCTCCGGGATGCAAGCCGCTTCCGCCATGCTCAGGCCTTTGGGCACGCGCATGCATGAGCCTTCTTGCGCAATCGCATATTCCGCGTAGCCGCCGCCGGGCGTCAGCGCCGTAACTAGGCCGCCCAGCTGCCAAAGCGAAACGCCCTCGCCCGTCCCAACGATCTCGCCCGCTACCTCAAGGCCTGGAACATTCGATGCGCCGGGCGGCGGTGGATAAAACCCCATGCGCTGCAGGACATCGGGACGGTTCACACCCGCCGCGGCGACTTTGATCAGCACCTCTCCATGGCGGAGTTCCGGTACCGGCAGCTCTGCGAGCGTGAGCGCTTCCGGCCCGCCCGGTTCGCGGATGACGATTGTTTTCATAGCTTTTCTCCAGCGCCAGCAAAGACGCGTTCGCATGGCTTCCCTTTTACCCCAAGTTAAGGCGCACTTGCTATCGTCGAAGGCGAAACGTGAGCGGAGCCACTTAAGACCCCCCGATAAGAATTAGACTGCGCTCCTTGATGTGGCTTTATTTTGCGGTAAGCTCTTCCCCAGCGGGCTGCCGTCTTCACCATCTTGAAAGGCTGTAGCTGCCATGCGGGCGTGGGATGTGCAATTTGCGGCACCGGTCCCGGTTGTACCGGATTGTTATGCGTGAGGCGGAACGATATGAAATGCTCCAATTCGGCTGAAAACGTCTCGACCGGCGCTCTGCTTTCTTTCCGGGACAAGTTCGTGTCATCCAGGCAGTTTACGAGCCTCTACCAGGAAGGCATGGCCCTTGTCGAGGAGACGGCGGATTATCTCGATCGCTCAGGCCGCCTCGAATCGAAGCAGCTCGCCCCTCCGGCGAGCCTAGCGTACACCTCGGAAAGTATAAAGCTTACGACGCGGCTCACCCAGCTCGCTTCGTGGCTGCTCGTCCGGCGCGCTATTGCCCTCGGCGAGATCACCCCGGCCGAGGCGCATAATCACAGGCATAAGGTCGCCCTCGCGCCGCAAAGCTGCGTGCATCCTGAAGGCTTCGGCGGTTTACCGGATAACTTCAAGCGGCTGATTTCGGAAAGCCATCGCCTATACGGCCGGATTCTGCGGCTCGACCGGTTATTGAACGAGGGGTACACCGCTGCCGGAGAGAACGCCTGCCCGATCTCACCCCACATCGAGAAGATCAGGCTCGCATTTCCCGCGGCCTGATAACGGCTCCGGTTGAATACCTTAGCGTCACCCCATTCGCGCTGCGGCATGTAATGACGCGGCGCCCTCTGCTGTCATCCCGTGCGCGCTGCGGCACGTAGTGACGCTGTGCAGACACGGGATCGTAAAGCGCGCCGGCGTTCGTAACGATCCCGGATAATGCCTGCAGCATTTCCAGGATGACGACGGGTTGCGATGGTTGCCGTTCGGGATGACAAAACGACCGGCGTCGCACCGCGTACCTTATTTCTTGAAAATTGCGCTTGCCGCGTTTATTTGCGCGCCTTTCTGCGCAATCATGGCTTCGGCGCGGGAAATCTCGCTCTTTAGAAGCTCGACATAACGGCGCAGATCCTCCACCGAAAAAACCGAAAGGTCCTTCAGCTTCGAGGGCTGCTTGCGGGGCTCAAGATCGTCGATGTCCATGTCCCTAATCCTTTTGCGAGGCCCAAGAAGGTTGCCTGCGGGCCTTACCTTGGAGCCGGTTCGCTTGGCCCAGGTACGGCTGCGGCGGTTAGACCGCCCTGAGGTTGGATCAGAACCTCCGATTGCGCAACATCGGCGCTCGCATCGGCCTGGCCAGCGGCGTTGGTGGGATAGCCGCCGCCCGTAAATTGCAGGCGCACGATCTTGCTGGCGCCTGTTTTTACGATGAGGTCGCGCCATCCCGCATTGGAGCCGGGCCCCGCGGCGACGGGCGCTTTCACGCCGATAATCTGCGAAATTGGCTTATAGCCAACGTCGGATGGCTCGAAAATCACGAGCGTGCAGCCTTGCGGCGAGCACCAGTCGGGCCCGGTGAAAAGCACAAGAGCCTTCGCGCGTCCGTCGCTATTGAGGTCGGCGCCGCCTTGATCGAAGGGGCTCTCGCCCTTCTTTTTGGTGATGCGGAGGCGCTCGACCGCTTTGGTCAGAGCGTCTTGATTGACCGGCATAACTATTGTCAGCGGCCCCGTCTTGCGAGGCGCTAGCGCGAGCGGACCTGCGTCGGCGTTAGATGCCCCCGGTGTAACGGCAGCCCCAGGCTTATCTCCCGAGCCGCATGCGGCAAGGGCGCTTGCAATAAACATAGCTGCAACCGTGGCGCCCGACCGGAAAATCATGGCCTATCCTCTATTGCTTTTTACGGTTTGGTAGATGGTGCGGAGGAAACGCCTTTGTGAGGGCCAAACTATGGCTTTGAAGTCACATAAGGCTCAGCTTCGCCCGCCGGAACCGCGAAGCCCGGTCTTAGCCGATATATCCCATCATGATGGCTGCAAGCCATTCCTGCGGATCCGCGTTTGGGTCTAGCGATACGAAGGCAACGAAGGGTACGGTCTTTTTGTAGGCCGCGCAGGAAATATTCGCAAATGCCTTCTTGAACTCCATTAAGTTCGACTCGTCTTTTGGACAGCGTGAATTATCGTATTGGTGAAGGTCTAGGCCAAAGGCATAATTTTGGAAGCTTCCGCCCCTGCCAAAATAACATGTTGGGCTTGTATAGTAATACGACCTCGTGTAAGGCCCTTGAATATCGCCATTGCAGTGCTCTTGCAAGTCATGGAGTGTAAAATCATTAACGTTGCGGAACCACTTTATATTCTTGTCAGAAGTGCCATATCCCACGTCGAGCAACGGCACCGGGGTTTTTATAGACTTCACACTGCCGTCAAGTTTGATCCCATAACCCAGTCTCTGGCCTTCTTGCGTTCGCACGATGTAAAGCACGAACGGCCCGGGATTATATATCCTGAGTTTAGCCTTTGTGATCCTTTTGCCATCGCCCAATCCGGCGTCGAGAGGTGAGCGAACCTTCCACCCGCCAATCTCGATATCGACATTTTTACTTGGCGCTCCGAACAGCTCAGCAATCTTGCCGTCAGTCGTTTCCTGATCGAGACTCTTGATCCATTTGGTAATTGTTTCTGTATTTGCATTGAGATAAGCGGCGGGCGCGGAGATTACGATGGATTGTCCCCCGCTCTTTGGCATGCCCGCTAAATAGACTTCCTTGAGGCTGGAGGAAGCCGCCAGCCAAGGGTCCTGCTTGAGCGAGCGTCTTACGCGCAAGCCTACATTACGGAACATCGTGACCGCTTCAAATCCAGGCCGGACCAGTTCTTCGGCTAGGGCCTTCGCATAAAGTCCGCCGCCCTCGCCCTCGTCGCTGGCGGTTTGGCGGGGCGCCGTCGAATAACCGATCAGCATTCCTGCCTCTTGAGCAACCGGCACCATGCCCTTATCCGTGAGGGCCTTGCGTCCATCGCCTCGAAGCTGCAACTCGTTGCGGCACGCGTCGAAGATCACATAGTGCGTCGCGTTCGCGGCCTGCTTGCTGAGCCGGTCTATGATGGCCTGCTGCTCCAGCGAGTTGAACCACATCGTCTCGTCCGTGGCCTGGACGTCGACGGGGATGAGATAGTTGATGCCGGTGTCGAATTTTGCAGCACCGTGCCCGGAATAGTAAAAGAAGCTGATAGCGTCCGGCCCGGCTCTTTGAACCTCGGCGGCATAACGCCGGACGGCCGTATCCATCGTTTTGTAATCGGCGTCCTTAATGACGGTCACGTGGAAATTCAGGCGGCGCAGGGCAGCCTCAACGATGGCGACGTCATTATGGGGGTTTTTGAGGCGTCCAACCCTCTCCAAGTAATTCTGATTGCCGATCAGAAGCGCGAAGCGGGCGGGCTCCGCCGCAAAGAGCTGGCTGGAAATAAGAGCCACGACCGCAACGGCGAAGAATGAATGAGCACTGCGCATGGGAACCCCGGCGTTAGGAAACGATCGCTCAATGCCTAACGGTGTAGCCCATCCATGGCAATTGAAAGGAGCGGCGGCTTTCCGCTCCTGGCGTCCGGAGCCCGCTTCTCAAAAAGCGAAGGCGCCTCTCGAAAGAAGCGCCTTCGGGAATTGACAACGCGAACCGCTTACTTGCCGGTTTGCGTCTTCAGGTAAGCGATGACGTCAGCGCGATCTTCAGGCTTCTTCAAGCCGGCAAAAGCCATTTTCGTGCCCGGAACGACAGCCTTTGGGTTCTCAAGAAACTTGTCGAGGGTTTCCTCGGTCCAAACGAGACCTTTCGCGCCCGCGTCCTTCATGGCCGTGGAATAGTTATAGCCCGGGCGCGAGCCGGCCGTGGAGCCGATCAGATTGTTCTGCTCGGGGCCGATACCTGCCTTTGCAGTTGGTCCTACCTGGTGGCAGGCCCTGCATTGGTTGAAGACAACTTTGCCGTGCTCGGCATTGCCCTCGGCAGCATAGGCGCCCGCGGACCAAACAAGGGCTGCGCCCAGTACACTCACTTTAATGAAGGATGTCATGCGCTTCTCTCTCCTACCCATTCAATTCACCGGTTTCGAACACGGCGAATGTTTCAAACAGAAAATTGTGGCAAACTCAATAAGTCTCTGTGCGGCGAAAAGTGCCATTTGTTGCAATTAGGGTGAAAGATGGGGAAAGATCGCCAGCCAAGCAGCTTGGTAACTCCCGGTCGCAACTCACCTTCTCCGGCACAAGCGCTTACAAGCCGCGCCAAAGCGGAGATATTCCCGCCCGCATTTACGTTTATCCTCCTCGTATACAAAATCGATCTACAAGGCTCGAAGAGGAGCGGCATGGCGCGTATGGAAGTGCAAAAAGCTGCGGTCACCGGTTTGAACCGGTTCGGCCTGGGTGCGCGCCCGGGCGATTTGGCGAAGATCGGAAACGGCATCCGCGAAGCTCTGCTGGAGGAGATCGCGGAAAAGGCTACGGCTGTGCCGGCCGCGAAAACGCTTCCCACGGGCGCCGAGGCTTTTCATCGCCTCAGGCAAGAGCAAGAGGCCCTCAAAGCGCTGCGGGACGCAAAGCCTGCCGTGAGTGCCGGCGTGGACAAGCCGGAGCCTGCGGCGGGCGAAGAGGGAATGCGCAAGGACGGGGCCAACCCGAAACAGGCCATTCGCCGCGCCGTGCGCGAGGTGTTCCAGGCCGAGACCTTGGCCCGGCTCGAAGCGGCAAAAGCGCCGCTGACCGGTTTCGCCGAGCGCCTCGTTCTGTTCTGGTCGAATCATTTCTGCATTTCCGCGCGCAAATCGGGCGCTGACCGAATTCTCGCGGGCGCTTATGAGCGTGAGGCGATCCGGCCCAACACACTCGGGCGCTTCGAGGACATGCTGCTCGCGGTCGAAAAACACCCAGCCATGCTTGTCTACCTCGACAATCAGCAGTCGATGGGGCCGCATTCGCGCGGCGGCCAGCGCCAGCAAAAGGGACTGAACGAGAATCTAGCCCGCGAGATCATGGAGCTGCACACGCTCGGCGTCGATGGGGGCTATACGCAGGAGGACGTTACCTCGCTTGCGCGCATTATCACCGGGTGGCGCTTCGCGCGTAACGATACCCAATTCGGCGAAGAAGGGCACTTCGTCTTCAACCCGAATCTGCACGAGCCGGGCGATCACAAGGTGTTGGGCGTCGTGTACCGCGAAAGCGGAGGAAGGCAGGGAGAGGAAGCCCTCGTCGCGCTTGCGCGGCATCCCTCGACCGCCAGGCATATCGCGAGGAAGCTTGCAACCCATTTCGTCTCCGACACGCCGGACCCGGCGCTCGTGCGGCGCCTCGAACGCACCTTCCGCGACACGGGCGGCGAACTTGCCGCCGTCTCTCGCTCGCTCGCCGAAGCGCCGGAAGCCTGGGCCGCGGAGCCTGCTAAGTTGCGCACGCCTTATGAATTTCTTGCCGCTTCGGTGCGGGCCGCAAGCATCTCGATGGAGGCGCCCCAGATCAACCGGTCGCTGATGAGCATGGGCCAGCCCTTATGGAGTCCGCCCGGGCCGAATGGATTCCCGGACCAAACCCCGGCCTGGCTTTCACCCGAAGGCATCAAAGCGCGGCTCGATTTTGCTGCCCGTTTCGCGCAGTTCGTGCCGGGCGGGGCCAAGCCCACCGATGTTCTGGAAGAGACCATCGGGCCCATCGCCTCCGATCACACCCGCACCGCCGTCGCTCACGCCGAAAGCCGCGCGCAGGGCTTTGCGCTGCTGTTCATGTCGCCCGAATTTCAAAGGAGATAGCCCCGATGCTGTGTGAAACGCCAACTGTCTCCCGGCGCGCGCTTTTGGGCGGCGCGGGCGCGCTGTTCGCTTGGGGCTCCATGCCGAAATTTGCGTTCGCTTCCGCTAACCGCGACGCGCGGCTCGTGGTGATTGTGTTGCGCGGCGCCCTCGACGGTCTTTCCGCAGTGGCTCCGTTCGGCGATCCGGATTACGCAAGCCTTCATGGCGAACTCGCGCTGAAATTAGATGGGCCGGCGCCCGGCCTGCCGCTCGACGGATTTTTCCTGCTCAACCCCTCCATGCCGAACTTCGCGCGGCTCTATAAGGACGGCCAGGCGCTCGCTGTGCACGCCGTGGCTACGCCCTACCGCGAGCGCTCGCATTTCGACGGACAGGACGTGCTGGAAAGCGGCCAGCCTGGGCCGGGCCTCAACGAGACGGGCTGGCTCAATCGCTTCGTTGAAACCCTGCCGGCAGGCGAAACCGTATCGCGCCAGGGCTGCCTCGGCGTGGGAGCCGTCGCCCCGCTGATTGCACGCGGCCCGGCGCCCATCATGGGCTGGGCACCTCCGATTATCCCGCGCGCCGCGGACGATACCGCAATGCGCGTGCTCGATCTTTACGCAGCGCGCGATCCAGCACTTGCGCTTGCATTGCACCAGGGGCTCGACACCGACAAACTCGCGATCAAGACGGCGTCCGGGCCCGCCATGGCTGGCCCCAAGGGCGCGCCCGGCGCAGACAACCCCAAAGGCATGGCGCAAATTGCGGAAGGCGCCGCACACATCATGGCGGCGCCGGATGGCCCGCGCATCGCCGCGCTGGCATTGGAAGGCTGGGACACTCATGCCCGCGAGGGCGGCGCCACGGGGCGGCTCGCGGCGCTGCTGGGCGGGCTCGACGCTTCGCTCGCCGCGTTCGAGCAGAACTTGAAGCCCTATTGGAAGGACACCGCGATCTTGGTGGTCACCGAGTTCGGCCGTACCGCTCGCATCAATGGCACGGCCGGCACCGATCACGGCACGGGGACAGTTGCGTTCTTGGCCGGCGGCGCGGTCAAGGGAGGGCGCGTCATCGCCGATTGGCCGGGGCTGAAAGAAGCACAGCTCTACCAAGGCCGCGACCTGAGACCCACAACGGATCTGCGCGCCGTGACGAAGGGCGTGCTTACGGATCTTTACGGCGTGCCGGCGGCAGCGCTCGCGGAGCGCGTTTTTCCGGAAAGCGCTCCGGTCGCGCCAATGCAAGGGCTTATTGCTTAGAGCCTGATACCAAATCCAGTTATTCCGTTCCGCGTCATCCCGTGCGCGCTGCGGTGCGCAGTACCGCTGGGCAGACACGGGATCGTAAAGGTCGCCGGCGTCTGAAGCGGTCCCAGATAGCCGCAAGCGGCTTCTGGGATGACGGGCGGGGAAGGCATTCAACCGGATCCGGTGTGGCTCAGAAAGTCTAGGACGCAGACTTGGGAGTTTACTTGCCAAAGCGTTTAAGCACGACGGACATCATCGCCAGTTCGCCCAAGGCGCCCCTGGCAGGAGCACACCAGCTTACGTTGGATGCAAGCTCCAGAGGCTTGTGCAGTTTTAAGCGGCCTTGTTCCGTTCCAGTCGCGCGAAATAAGGCAAGAGCTTGAACCTTGCATATGGCAAATATTGCTGATTTTGGATGAGCCCCTCGAACTGGGTGAGGCGCTCCAAAACACCGTGCAGGTTCGCCGCCTCGGGGCCGGAATTCGCCCCGCACAAGGCGCGCACCACAGCTTTTTTGTGATCCGGCTGCTGGTTCTTGAGATAGATCTTCGTATCGAGCGCGCCCGACAGATCGGGCGGGAGGTCGCCGGGATATTGCGTGCCGATGGCGATGCCGGCGCCGAAGGCCCGGCCCTCGCGGGCGAGATTTTCGAGATGGGTCGAATGGGCCACGCGCCACGCCTCGTCGAGCACGAGCAGACGCGTGAGCTTGCGCGGCTGAACGCGCCGGAGCAGCACGCCATGTAAGCGGATGATGATGAGTTCGGCGAGCGCCGCCTTGATCTCGTCGGTCGGCAGCGCGAACAGCGATAGCACGACCCGCTCATCGAGCATGGCCTCGAAGGGCACAGGCAATTCGTCCGATTTTGGGAACAGCCCCAGCTCGAAGAGCGGCGCGATCCGGTCCAGCAAGCTGATGGCTTGCGGGTTCTTCGCCTCTTTCTGCTCCTCGAGGATCGCAACCACGTCGTCGAAATTCGGCGGCCGGATGGTTTCGGCGTCAACCCACTTTTGCGGATTGATGCCGCGCCGCTCGAACGCCTCCTTCATTGCGTCGCGCAGCGTGGCGGTCTGCCGGTCGCCGAGACCGAACACGCGCTTCAAAACACCGGTGATGGTGAAAATATGCTCGATGGGCTGAGCTTGCCCGTCGTCGCTGGCGCTCGGCATCAGCGGATTGAACGGGATGCCATGCCGGCGGACGTCGTGCACTTTCAGCCCGATGGCCTGCACGAAGCTTCGCTCGGAGTAATCGTTCTTGAAGTCGAAAATGCAGACCGGATAGCCCATAGCGGCCACGCCGTCGATCAGCACGTTGAGCGTCTGCGTTTTGCCCGAGCCTGGGTCGCCCGTGACAAGAATGCCGAAGTTCAAAAGCTTCGCCTCGGACTCGAAAGGCGCCCAATGCACCTGGCCGCCATCCTCATGCGCGCCGAGCATGACCGCTTGATTGGCGGGGCCGCGCCGCCGCGGCACCGGGGCGGGAGCGGGCGCCTGCTCGATTTCTTCGCCGTCGTCTTCTTCGGCCGCGGCTTTGATGTAGGGGAACTGCACGATGTCCGCTAGCGCTGCAACTTTTGTAAGCGGCCGGGCATCGCGCTGCCAGGCGTCGAAGCCCGCGGCATCCTTGAAATTGCGGAAGAAGTGCCGCGCGGAATCGAGGCGTTCCCAAGCCAGCATATCGACTTGCGGCACGACGATCGCATGCATGTCCTCGGCGTCGCGGATGAGCGGCGCGATGAAGCGGCCCGTGCGGGGCAGGCGCCCGCCGCGCGGCCGCACGATAACGGGGCGCGCGCCGGACACGCTTCGCAGGAAAACACGAAGTTCTTCGGCTAGCGGGGCGCCTCGCGCCTCGTTGCATAGCGCGATTTCGCGGCGCTCGACGCTCTGGCCGTCCTTTTGGAAGTCGGCCTCGATGACAACCGTGCCGGCCCGGCCGCGCACGGTGCGGCGCGTCTTGATCGCGGTGATCCCATCGATTTCCGCCGCGGCAGCTTGCAACGCCCATTCCAGGATTTCGGCCTGCTGAATGCCGTTGCCGATGGAGGGCTGTACCGTCCGGGAAGTTAGCTCACCATGCCATTTATCGTCGAAATTGGTCGAGGCGGCAGCAGGCGCCGCGGCGGCGGGCGCATCGCTTGTAATGGAAGGCGGCGGCGGCATGTCTTCCATGGCAGGGATCGCACCCATGCTCAAATAGACGCGCCGGAACTGCTGGATCAGTTCGAACACATAGCGCGAGGTCTGTCCGCCCAGCTCGTCGATCATCCACGCCGGGAACGGATAAAGCGGATCGGCCGCCCCAACCTTCGCGCCGCAGCGCTCGAATAGCTCAGCGAGCCTGCGCTTGAGTAGCGCCTCGGCTTGCCTGCGCGCCAGCGGCTTCAGCCGCACGGGCATCGCGCCGAAGCGCTCGATGCGGTCGCGGATCGAGCTGTCGATGCCCTCGGCAATGGTGTCGTACAAGGCGGGCAAGACCGCGAAGGCAACGCAAAGCGGCGGCAGCGTTTCGGCCAAGAGCGCGCCACGGCTGAACAAATGGCGTAAGCGTTGCTCCCACCCCTGCACCCGGCTTTGTTCGAGTTGGTCGAAGGCCAGCAGGAGCGCGCCGCCCGTGGCGCCGATCACATTTACAAGTGCGTCGATATGGCCGCGCGCGACATGATCGCCGGCATCTTGCGCGATCCGCACCCCGCCGATGCTCACATTCATCGGCTGGCCGCGCAGGTAAGCGAAGGAATCGTCGTCGCCGGCAGCCGCGCCCAAGAGCGCCGCGATGAAGGCCTCGGAGGGTACGGGCAGATGCGAAAGCTTTTGCAGCTGAGCACGGATCGAAACGATCAGCGGGCGGAGATCGAAATCCCGGATGTCGCCGCCCTCGTCGATCACCTCGCGCTGGAACGCCTGCGCGAGATCGCCCTGGCCCCGGGCGGCAATAGTGCGCGCCAGCCGGGTCAACGCCGATGGGGCACCGGCCGCCACGAGATAGCGCTCCGACAATCGCGACACGAGCGCACGCAAGAGCCAGGCGTCGAGGTCTTTCTCGGCGACAAGATCCACCATCGGGAACAGCGCGGCATAGACGCCGCCCGCTTGGTGCATGTGCCGGATCGCTGTGAGGAGCGTATGGGTTTTGCCGGTGCCGGTCGCGCCCTTGATGAGAAGAATGCGCGAGGCAGGATCGGGGTTTTGCCCCCGCGCCTGGGCGGCAATCGCGTTCAGCGCCTCGTCCGCCTCGGCCTCGATCTCGGGGACGTCGAGGCGCTCCTCATCGGCCGCGCCCGCGAGCGAGGCGACGGCGCCAAAGACTCGGTCGAATTCTGGGCTTTCGAAAGCCTTCAGCCGTACATCCATGTCCTAAAGGCCTTAAATCCATTGATTGACGATAAAATGCCGTTCGTCGCGGCCAAGCCTCACCCGTGACCGCTCTTTGAGACCGGCATCGAGCGGCCCTGTAATGTCGTAGCGCTCAAGATCGAGGAGGCCCTCGCGCGCGGCTTCGGCGAGATTCGCCTTGAAGCCGTCGAGATTGCCGAGATCCAAACCTTCGGCGAGCCCGGCATCGTAAACCTGCGCGATGGCGACCCGGCCCGCATAAGGCTTCGTCTCAAGCCGGCTCGCGATCTTGCGGACCGATTTTGCGAAGCTCTGCAGATCGAAGGCTTTCGGAAGACCCGCGCTAGCCGCAGCCCTCGCCGAAATCGCCGCGCGGACGATGGTTGCCGTGAGCGCCTGCACATTATCCGTTGGGCCGCCCAAGGCCTTGGACAGCAAAGCCGAATCTGCTTGCAAGACCGTCCCCCGTTGTACGCCGGCGAAGGCGAGATAGATGCGCCGGCTTATTTCATCGAACTTGAATGCTTTCAGAGGAGAGCGCGCGCACTCCCCGAAAGCGCCGCCGAACGACGCAACAACGCGGGAAAGGAGCGCACAGCGCGCAGCTTGCGCGCCCGGCCAAGCCGGAAGCTCGTGGAGCGCGTAAAGCTGCCGGAGCGCCAGGGCCGGCAGATCGCGCCTGCGCTTGGCTCCGGGGGCTGCTGGACCGCCAAGCGCGCGGACCGCGAGCAAGCGCAGCGCATCTTGCGCGGCCGTTGCCGGTGCCGCTTGGCCTGCACCCTGGGCATTGACGATCAAGAGGCCGGCATCGTCGCGAACGAGGCCTTGCGCAACCGCCCCGGTCAATGTCTCCGCATAGCCGATAACGCCTTCTAGCGCCCTCGCCGCAACCTCTCCCGCGCAACAGCCCTTCGGCTGCCAGGCAACCCACGACGCCAGGACTTCAGGCGCGGTGAGCGGTTTCAGGCAGGCAAGGTTTGGCTGAGGCAAAGCCGATGCGCTTTTGTGCGGCGTTGTCATCGTGTTGCGGCCCGCTTCGTGGATGGGAGACTCTCCAATGCGTTAACGGACGGTAAGCTATCTGATTCGCCGGGCTTTTACACCCAGGCCGCGCT
Source organism: Rhodomicrobium sp. (assembly GCA_052148445.1). Taxonomy (GTDB): domain Bacteria; phylum Pseudomonadota; class Alphaproteobacteria; order Rhizobiales; family Rhodomicrobiaceae; genus Rhodomicrobium. The sequence continues at coordinate 7,334 of JBKQIH010000274.1, read as the reverse complement.
GAAGGCCCGCTGTTATCGGGTGAGTATGCACCCGGCAAAGAAATGCCAATGCTTAATCTGGCGCGTGAGAACTTGCCCCCGGCTCCCCCTAAACTTAGGTCCGCAATACCGCAGGCGGGGGACGCCGCCGGCCACGGTCCACGGAGCCTTCATACATTGTGCAGGTGAGTAGCGATAAAGGCTTTTCTTGGCGCCAATTTGCGTTATTCTTTTTGTTTTTGGAGGAAGCAATAAGGAGGGCTCGATGACCCGCGCGCAAGTAGCGGCGCTGCCGCTTCGCCGCGCCAAGGGTGGCGGCCTCGAAATTCTGCTTGTCACGTCCCGCGATACGGGCCGCTGGATCATTCCGAAAGGCTGGCCCTCGAAGTTCATGAAGGATTGCAAGGCTGCTGCCCGGGAAGCGAAGCAAGAGGCGGGCGTTGAGGGGAAGATCGCGCCGGAGGCCTTTGGCAGCTATCGCTACGTTAAACCGGAACTCGGCGAGGCAGAGCCCATCGATGTCGCCGTATTTTTGCTCGCGGTCCGCAAGGAATACAAGCATTGGCGCGAGCGGAACCAGCGCCTAAGAGCCTGGTTCAGTGTCCGCGATGCCGCCGCCAGGATCGGCGATCCGGGGCTATCGTCCCTGATTGGCGAGTTGCAAGAGCATGGCCTTTGGCCCGGTATCTTGTGAAGCCGTCGAGCACAATGGGTGACTCACCCCTCATCCTGTCCTTCTCCCGCAAGGGGAGAAGGGACGCTATTGCACCGTACAGCTTCGAAATGCATTCGCCGAGCGTGCAACAACTCACCCTCTCCCCATCCGCATCCGCTCGCGGATGCGGTAGCGAAAAGTTGCAGGCTCGCCCAGGCGAGCTTGCGGGGAGAGGGCCGGGGTGAGGGGTCCTTTTCCATCGGCCTCGTGCAGCGGCGCAGCGATGCAACGCCGTTTGGCTTTACGGCAGGTTCGCGTATTTATCGGTCGCGGTGACGATTTCATGCACAATGCCCGGCTCGGTCATGGCGTGGCCCGCATCCGGAACGATGCGAAGCTCCGCTGCGGGCCAGGCCTTTGCCAGGTCCCAGGCATTTTTGAGCGGTGTCACCACGTCGTAGCGGCCGTGGACGATCGTTCCGGGCACATGAGCGATGCTGCCCGAATCCTCGATGAGCTGGTTATCGCAGCGGAAGAAGCCTTTGTTGATGAAGTAGTGGCATTCGATCCGCGAGAAGGCGAGCGCGTAGCACTCATTGCCGAATTTCTGGATCCGTTCGCGGTCGAAAAAGAGCGAGAGCGTGGTTCCTTCCCAGATGCTCCACGCGCGGGCGGCGGCGAGCTGGGTTTCACGGTCGGCGGAGGTGAGCCGGCGATGATACGCCTCGACCATGTTTGCACGCTCGGCGGCGGGGATGGGCGCGAGGTAGCTCTCGAAGGCATCCGGATAAATCCAGCTGCAACCTTCCTGGTAGAACCAATCGAGTTCGGCTTGCCGCAACAGGAAAATGCCGCGCAAGACGAGCGCAGTGACGCGCTCGGGGTGCGTTTGCGCATAGGCCAGCGATAGCGTCGATCCCCAGGAGCCGCCGCAGAGCTGCCAGGCTTCGATGCCGAGATGCTCGCGCAAGCGTTCCATGTCGGCGACGAGGTCCCAAGTTGTGTTTTGTTCAAGCGATGCATAAGGCGTCGAGCGCCCGCACCCGCGTTGATCGAAGAGCACGATGCGGTAGCGCGCCGGGTCGTGGTAACGCCTCATGGTGGGGTTGCAGCCGCCGCCCGGACCGCCGTGCACCATGAGAGCCGGCTTGCCCGCCGGTGAGCCGCATTCCTCGAAATAGATTTCGTGGCCGCCCGGCACTTTGAGCCAGCCAGTCCGGTAGGGCACTATGTCCGGGTAAAGCTGACGCCGGCCTGCTGGCGCTCCGGATATTGCGGGGGCTGGACAATCGGCGTGGCGCATGTCAAGGCCTCAGGGCATCGGGCGTTTCGCGTTCCGGTTCAAGCGGTCACCCTCACGCTTGGCGCGGCGGCTTGGCGCGGGCGGCCAAGCGAAGCATGCGCGCTTGAAGAGTTTCTCCGGCGGGAATGCGAAGCTCGTCGACCGCCTCCAAAGCGTTCTCGTCCGGTCCGCCTAAAAAAAGACTTACAACAACGCTGGCGGTGAAGCTCACGGGCACACCCACGGCAGCGGCCGTAAGCGGGTCGATGCCGAAGAGCAGCGCACCGCCCGTATTCATATAGAGCGCGGTGGCCGCGAAACCGCCAACCATCCCGGCGAAGGCTCCAGCGGCCGTCAGCTTTCTCCACCAGACGCTCAGCACGAGGACGGCGAAGAAGGTTCCGGCGCTGAGCGAAAAAGCCGAGATAACCCATCTGAGAGGATCGGGCGCCCGGCTCTGCGTGACGGCAAAAATCAGCACGCAAAACAGCAGCATGGCCAGCCGCGCGATCAGAAGCCGCCTGCCGGGCGAGGCGTTCTTGCGCAAGAATCCGTAATAAAGATCGTCGCTGACCGTGTTTGCCATGGCAACGAGGTGACCGCCGGCACAAGCGGAAATCACAGCGAGAGCCGACGCCGCGGCGAGGCCGAAGAAAACCCTCGGCAAGCTTGCCGCCACGGGAAGAATGAGCGCCAAACTATCGCGCTGGAAGGAAACGCCTCGCGCTGCATTCATGGGGTCGAATTGGTTACCCGGCAGGGTGACGAGGTCCAGCTGCTGCAGGACTCGGGCCCAGGACGGCAGGTTCGGCAGCGGGACGCCAACGAGCGCCTCGATTGCCATGGCCTTGGTAAAAAATGCATAAGCGGGGATCGTCAGCACAACAAAAACCGCGATCGAGGCTGCCCAGCCAAAGGATCTACGGCTCGATAGGATCGCCGGTGTCATACTGAGTCTCGGCAGGAAGGCCGGATGTGCGGCCACGCCAGCTGCGAGGCAGAACACGAGAAGCACGAAATCGATGGGCCGCCACGCGCTGAAGGCGCGCTCCGAAGGGCGCGAGACGGACGCGGGGGCGGGCCTGGGAAGGCTCGCGCTCAGGGGTTGCGGCTGGGAGATCGTAACAAGGCCTCTCTCGGCTTCGAGCTTTTTCAGCTGTTCAAGCTGGCTTCCATAGGTCAGCTGGGGAAGCGGCAGGTTGGTCCGCATGACCGATACGATGACAAGCGGGGCCAAAATGCCAAGAAAGACGATGAATTGTGCGCCTTGCGTCCAGGTAACCGAACGCATGCCGCCCAGCGCCACGTTCAGAAAAATGCTGGCGCAAACGAGCAGCGTAAAGAAGGCGGCTGGCGCGAGCGAAATCCCTAATGTCTGCGGCAAGGGAAGGAAATAGCCCACCATCTTTGCGCCAAGACCGGCTTCGGCGATCAGGATGATCGCACTTGGCACAAGCATGAGCAGGGACGCGGTAAGCCTTAGCCCGCTGCGGCCGAACCGGACATACAAAAACCCCGGCAGCGTGTTGGCCCCCGCCTTGCGAAGATGGGGAACGAACAGCACGCCCATGAGAACGATCCCCGCAAAACAGCCGATGGGGATCGCGATGGCGTCGATGCCTGCGAAAAAGAAACTGCCGATGCTGCCGAGGAGAATGCTGCCGCCGAACACCATGCTCGTGAGCGCAAGCGCATTGTAGAAGGGCGGTACGCGCTGGCCGGCAAGCAGGAAATCGTCGGTATTCACCGTTCTCGTCATGAAGCCGATTGCGATGTAGAACAAGGCCGGCGCAATGACAATCAGCTGATCGATGGTCAGCACTGAAAGGCCGAGCTGCTCGAGGATCACGAGCATCACCACGAGGCAGGTGTATGCGCTTGCGAAAATCGCAAAACTCGACCCAAGCCTTGGATTGACAACCGGAGTGCTGTAGTTGAGCGTCATGTCAGAACTGAAGCGTCACGTTAAAGGTACGATCGCTTCTTTGCTGCCCGTTGAAGAAGGCGTAAAGAAGGATTGCTAGAGCGAAAAGAGAGGCGTTGCCGGCCAGGAAATATCCCAGCGGAAAACGCATAAACCGGTAACCGTTCAAAGCTGGCATGAAAACAGGCAGCAGCATGGTGAAGCCCGCGATGGCGAGCGTCATTCCAAAGGTTAGGCGGCGGATATGGCGCCAATAGGCTTGCTTAGCGTCTTCGTCGGACATACTTTCGTAATCTCAGGTAAAATTGCGTTTGCCGGGCGGCTTGGGATGGGTACGGTTATCCTATCCTAACCCGGGTGTGAGACAAGAGTAGCATTGGCGCGAGCTGTGCGATCCGCACGATCGAAGAAGGAAACGGGCATGACCAGGCTCCTGCATCCTGCCCCGCTAAGGGTGCAAAAGCGATGACCGCTCATCATGTCATCATTGCGGACGATCATCCGCTTTTCCGCGATGCGTTGAAGCAAACGCTCGGGTCGGCGATGCCGGGCGCGGCCATCACCGAGGTGGGCTCGGTCGAGAAGCTGCTCGAGGCGCTCGCGCAGAACGCCAACGCCGATCTCGTCTTGCTCGACCTTAGAATGCCGGGCGAAAAGGGCGCGGCCTCACTTTCAGGGCTCACGGGCTTGATGTATCTGCGCAGCCAGCATCCGGGCATCCCGGTCGTCATCGTCTCGGCGAGCGACAATCCGGGCATGATCCGGCGCTGCCTCAATCTCGGTGCTTCCGGGTTCATTTCGAAATCCCTGCCGGTCGAGCAGATCCGCACCGCGGTCAAGATGGTTCTCGACGGCGGCGTATGGTTTCCCGATGAGGTCCAGCGCGATGCCGGCGGCGAGGAATTGGCTGAGCTCGCGGCGCGGCTCGCGACGCTGACGCCGCAGCAGGTCCGGGTGCTGTCCATGCTGGGCCAGGGCTTGCTGAACAAGCAAATCGCATTCGAGCTTTCCGTCTCGGAAGCCACCGTGAAGGCGCATGTGTCCGCGATATTGCAGAAACTCGGCGTCGATAGCCGGACCCAGGCCGTGATTGCGGTCAATCGCATCTCTGCCGTCGATGGCCATGGGGACGAGCCCGCCGTAGGCTGAGCTTGGGATGCGTTAAGCGCCGTGCTGACCGCGGGGGATGCTGGTCCTCGTCTCAAAGTGAGCTGGGCCGTAAGCCGTGTAATAGGTCTGAGTCGGTGATGACGCCGGTCGAGCCGAGATGGTCGTGGAGCAGATAGATGGTGGTGCTCGACGTGGGCGCGGAGGTCACTTCCAGCACCACCGCCGCGCCGCCGATATAGGTCATGTGCGTCACCGTCGCGCCGCTCGTCACCACCTCGTGGCCGCCGCCCGCCACGTAATAGGTGGTGGTGGTGCCGGTCTCGTTCTTGAATCGCTTAAATTATTTCAGTTGTGGAAAGTTTGCTTCAAATTCGCACCAAGACGGGTAATCGCCTTTGAATTCAAAGAAATCGTCCCAATACACTAAACCAAGACCCTCTAACCTTTTTATAAATTCGGACAATGCTTCCTGACCAAAAGATGGACCAAATGAAATTAGATACTGATCCTGGTCAAGAGGATGCTTTACGTGAAGCGCAATTAGTAACTGATCGTAGGAGACAGCTCGCGCTTCCAGAGAGGCTCGCCGTATTATCAGGCCATATTCAGGAGTTACCTTAATCGAAGCCATCGTCATCCTTTCGGTACATAAATCCGGACGTTGTAAATCGGCGTACTCTGTGCCGGCTGGAAAATCTGGAACCAAGAAGTATTTCCAGCAGGCATGAGAGCATCCTGAGGGACAGCAAAGTCTATGCGTGCAGGCCCTGTTCCCCCAGGCTGCGGTGCGCCAAAGGTGGTGACGTAGACACGGTCGTCTCCGACTCCACTTGGGATCGATGTACCCTGGTTACCAAGCCACATATTCACCTCATCCGTGGATACCCACCGCGACACCATTACGTAACCATCCGGCAGAGGCCCGAACGCCGCACCCTCACCCCTAAAATATATAACATCCCAGCTACCAGAAACGGCACCCTGAGGGGTATCCCCTGATAAAGTCAGCACCGTGAAAAAGATACTGAGTCGACCAAAGAACCATGTAAACCTGGAGGGTGACCCCTCGTCCTCCAAGGGGGGACCGCCGTTGTGCCCAATTCCTTCTGCATTGAACAAATGCCCGAAGGCTGCGCTGACGGCCCCGTTGGCGAATTTGCCGCCGGTCAAGACCGAGGCCGTGCCGCCGGCGACGCCGGCAATCGAGGTCCGCAGGAACTTGCCCTCGTCGCCCGCGACGCTGTAAAGACCGCCCTCCTTCATGCCCACATCGGCGCCTTCCCCGGCGGCGCCGATGGCAAAGCCGTTCAGGAAGCTGCCGCCCTGGGCCATGCGCAAGGCGCCGTTCACCACGCCGTGCACCAGCACCCTGGTCATGTCCGCCGCGCCTTGCAGCATATTGCCCACATTGGTCCACACCGCGATGGATATGCCCGCAAAGGCCATGGCTTCCAGGGCCTGGAGCGGCGTTCCTCCCGAGGCCAGCGATAGGCCTCCCGCCGCTGCCACGCAACCGATCGGCCCGCCAAAGGCGCAGGCGGCGATCTGGATCACGGCCCGGAAGATCGAGGAACTGAGGATCGCCTTCACCGCGCTTTCGATGGCCTTGAACACGCCGGTGAAGAATTTGCCGATGGCGTTGAAGATGCCGCCGAGCCAGGAGAAGCCCGAGGGATCGGTGAGCGAGAGCGGGTTGTTGCGGACGTAGGAATAGTGGTTGTAAGCCTGCAGATCGGTCGCGTCCTGCACGACGGGGTCGGCGGACAGGAACCGGCCGAGCTGCGGATCGTAGACGCGCCCGTTCATGTGTACGAGCCCCACCTCGTCGAGCTGCTCGTGGTTGGTATAACCGCGCGTGGTGAGCGCGGTCTGCCACAGGCTCGCGGGCGTGCCGCCGAGGAACGCGGCCCAGGTCACGTTGCGGCGCGCGCCCCACGCGTCGAAGGAGTAGCGGGTCTGCACATTGCCGGATGAGTCGGTGATCACGTCCGTCGAGCCCAGATGATCGTGCAGGAGATAGACGGTCGAAGCGGAGGCGGGCGTGGAGGTTGTTTCCAGCACCACCGCCGCGCCGCCGATGTAAGTCTTGTGCGTCACCGTCGTGCCGCTCGTCACCACCTCGTGGCCGCCGCCCGCCACGTAATAGGTGGTGGTGGTGCCGGTCTCGTTGGTGTCGACGCGCTTGAACATCACCGCGTCGCGATCCGGGGCTGTGAACCGCGGGTCAGATTTGCTAGGATGGCGCCCATAAGAAAAAGCATAGGGTAGGGCGGCCATGGATGACGGGCATAAAACTTCGCCGGTTGCGCTTCACGAGTACAGCGCAGCGGAGATCGGCGCGATTGCGCATCTCTATCGCGGCGAGGTCTACCGCAGCACGGTAT
>JBKQIH010000273.1:0-11106 GCA_052148445.1 Rhodomicrobium sp. | reverse complement strand
CTCGTAGATGTTCCGGCAGCCGCAGGCAATGTGCTGGATCCCTTCGCCCCTGTACTCGTGAAGATATTCTTCAATTTGATCTTTTTGCCTTTTTTCGCCGGCGCTCTCGTTGATCGGGATGCGAATCTTACCGCACGGGCTCGTCATGGCGCGCGAATGTAGCCCTGTGAGCTTGCCCTCGATGTCGAAATAGCGGATTTGGCGGAAGTTGAAATAACGTTGGTACCAGCCGGCCCACCAGTCCATGCGCCCGCGCTCGACATTGTGGGTCAGGTGATCGATGTAGTAGAGACCGGCTCCCTCCGGCTTCGGCTCGCGCGCGCCGGTCCAGCGGAAATCGACGTCCCAGATCGAGCCCTTTTCGCCGTAACGGTCGACAAAGTAGATAAGCGCGCCACCGATGCCCTCGATGGCTGGGATGTTCAGCTCCATAGGTCCAAGCGGCGATGAGACCGGCTTGGCGCCAAGCGCAATTGCCCTCTTATAAGCGTGGGCAGCATCGGCGACGCGAAAACCCATAGCGCAGGCAGAAGGTCCGTGGCTGTCTGCAAACCGGGCGGCAAAACTGTCCGGTTCGGCGTTGAGTACGTAGTTGACATCGTCTTGCCGGTAGAGCGTGACTTTCTTCGAGCGATGCTGCGCGACAGCGGAAAAGCCCATCAACTTGAAGAGAGCTGCTAGCTTGGCTGGCTCCCGATGGGCGAATTCGACAAATTCGAAACCGTCGGTCCCCATCGGATTTTCGTCCGATATGGTGGCTAGCGGGGCATCGTGCGGGTAGGGTCCCATCGCAAAAAACCTCCTCTGGCCTTTAGAAATAAATATTGGGCGCCTCACGTGCAACTGAAGGGCGCCGTTTTGTGCCAGCCGGTTTTTCTCTGGCTGGCGCCATAGTGCGATATGATTTTGGGGTGGAAAATAGCTCATGCGTTGCGAAGTGACGCATCGCAGCGCAAATGGACCTGAGAAGACACGATAAGCCGAAAGATTTTTCGCAACTTCCGGCTCAGCCGGCAATCTCCTTGTCGCCTTGGAGCGCCAGCTCCAAAATCGTCGCAGGGTGCCGCGCGGTGCGCCCAAGCCCGTCGTGGATCTGTTTGCGGCAGGAATAGCCGGTAGCGGCCACAAATGCGTCGCGGCCAGCCTTGCGGATCGCCGGAAACAGCGCGAGTTCTGCCATGGCGAGCGAGGACTCGAAGGTTTCCGGTGTCATGCCGGTCGCGCCGTTCAAGCCGCAGCAGGTTGATGGCCCCGCGCTTACAGCCAATTGCGGGACGAGCTTGAGCGTGGTGCTTGCGGCTTCCTCGACGCCGGCTGCGCGCTCGTGGCAGTGGCTGTGCAGGAGAAGATCGGCCTCGATGGATTTCAAAGGCAGGGCGAATTTGCCTTCGGCGAGGCGCGCGGCCACGAACTCCTCGAACAAGAGCACGGGCGGCGTCTCTCTCACCGGCAGGCCCAGCGCCGCATAGTCGTCGCGCATCATGAGCACGCAGGACGGCTCAAGCCCCACCACGGGAATGCCCTTTTCCGCGAAGGCCTCGGCAGCCGTACTTATCCTGACCGCTTCACGGCGCGCCTCTTCAATCAAACCGGCATCGTAATAGGTCCGGCCGCAACATAAAGGGCGCTCTTTGGTGTTATCGGCGAAAGCCACCACGGCATAACCCGCCGCCTTCAGGACGTTTGCCGCTGCCCGCAAATTCGCGGGCTCGAAGGAACGGTTGAAGGTGTCGGCGAAAAGCGCAACCGTGCCCAAACGCCCAGGCTCAGCCGTCGCTGGCGCCCTGAAACGCCGGCCCGCCCATCGCGGCCAGGGCCGGTCAGCCGCAAGCCCGAGATAGCGCTCGGTGAGGCGCGGCAGCCCGGGCAAGAGATCGCGCATTGCGAGCAGCGCGCGCCAGCGGCGGGCCCGGTCCGTATATTCAGGCAGCCGGCCGGATAGGTCCAAGGCCCGCGATGTGCGGCCGCGCGCACGCGCAGCCGCGAGCGTCTCCACTTTCATTTTGGCAATGTCGATCCCGAAGGGACAGACCGTTTTGCAAGCTTTGCACGATACGCAAAGCTGCATGGTCTCCACCATCGCGTCCGAACCGAGCGCACCGGCCCCAATTTGCCCTGAGAGTGCCAGCCGAACGCTGTTCGCGCGTCCCCGAGGGCTCTCGCGCTCGTCCCGCGTCACGCCGAAGGACGGGCAGGCGAAGCGCGGCTGGGCGGACCTGCATAATGAAAGCCCGTTGCAGCGCCGCGCGTGATCGAGCGCGCGCGAAGGCGACGCCAAGGGACCCCAGGCCAGCGAAATGGGCACGTTCTCTTGCGCCTTGGCCTCATGCGGCGCGCGGAGCAAAGCGGGTTCGTCGAAACGGGGCGCGCGAATTATTTTTCCCGGATTGAGGAGAAAACCTGGATCGAGCTGCGTCTTGAGCTGAGCGAAAAGTCCGGCCGCCTCCCGTCCCAGCCGGCGCTCCAGCGCCTCGCTGCGGGCTAGCCCGATCCCATGTCCGCCAGTCAGAGCGCCGCCATAGGTGCGGAGCAGTTCCGCCATCTCGTCGCCGAGCGCCCGCATGCGCTTTATGTCCTCGAAATGGCGCAGGTTGAGGATGGGCCGCACATGCAATCTGCCACGGCCAACTTGGCCGTACATCGCGCTGCGGACACCATGCTTTTCCAGAAGCGCTTCTAGATCTGTGGCATAGGCGGCGAGATTGTGAACCGGAACCGCGCCATCTTCGAGGAAGGACAAGGGCTGCGCCGCCGATTTTAGGGACCACCCCCGCGTAAGAGCCTCGCGGCGCAAACGCCAGAGCGCCGCTCTTGCTTTCTCACCCATGACCTCGATCACGCCGAACTTCGCATTGCCGCCATCGGTAACGTAATCGTCGAGCGCCTTGAGAAGCCGCGTATTGGCCACCGGGTTTTCTTCGTCGAACTCGACGATCAAAAGCGCTTCCGGCTCACCCTGCAGGAGGCGCGCGGCTTGGGCATCGGACCTCGCCTGTAAGCTTAAGAATTCCAGCAAGGTGCGGTCCAAGAGCTCGATGGCGCCCGGGTTGAGCAGCATGATCTTGGGAACGAGCCGAAGCGCGGCGCCAAGACTGGAAAAGCGGCACACCCCCAGCGCGCGATTGGCCGGTTTACGGGCCAGCTTGAGCTCAATCTTTGCCGCAATGGCAAGCGTCCCCTCGGAGCCTGCCAGAATACGGGCCAAATTCTGATCGGCCGAACTCGCCAGCAAGGTTCGAAGGTCGTAGCCTTCCGGCTCGGGCGTTCCTGGCGCGCGCAACGGCCAAAGTGTCGCGATAGCTTTCTCGTGCAGTTCGCCGAATTGGAGGAGATCGAGAAGCCGGTCGCGCCCGTGCGAGCGGTGCTGCCTGTCCGCTTCGGAAACCGCGTTGAAGAGCACACGCTGCCCGTCGGCGAGAAAGGCGTCCACGGAGGCGACATTATCGCGCATCGAGCCATGGCGAAGGGCGCGTATGCCGCTCGAATTATTGCCAAGCATGCCGCCAATGGTGGCCTGGTGCGCCGAGGCGATGTCCACCGGGAAGACGAGGCCTTGCGCCTTGAGCGCGGCGTTGATCGCCGCTGGAGGGCAGCCCGGCTCGGCGGTGCATCTCAAGGCTTCGGCATCGATCTGAAGGATAGTGCGCAGATATTTCGAGAAATCGATAACGATGCCTTCGCCAAGCGCTTGCCCAGCCGTCGAGGTGCCGCCGCCGCGCGCGGTCACGGGCAGCCCCTCTTCGCGCGCCATCTCCAGCACGATCGCTATATCGCTTGCCGATTTAGGCGCGACCGCGCCGGCAGGAAAACATTGATAGATGGACGCATCGGTGGAATAGCGCCCGCGCGTAAACAAGTCGAAGGCGGCATCGCCTTCGATCTCATGCGCCAGCCTATGCCAAAACGCCGGCCCGGCTCTCCGGATCGCCATTGCCCCTCAAATGTTAAGCCGCACCCGGAAAGGCGACCGCCTCGCCTTCACGGGTGGCAAACCATGACCCAGAGTCCCGGTTTCCGCAACGGTCCATTAACGCGCTTGCATTATTCCTGATTTGCGTCTTTTGGTTGTATTGCGTGGGGCGGCGTAGTTGTATGGGCCGGGTACAGAAGTTTGAGCGCGTTCGTGCGCGGAGCGCAGCGGAAGCAAGGGCCGGCCAGGCCCCGAACCCGGTGCAAAAGCTAAAGCTGCCCAGTATTTGCCCGAATCGGACCGTGAAGTCCTGTGTGGTGCCAGCGGGATTATGGCTGCGGCACATCGCCAACGACTCCACAAGCCGGATCATGATCGTTACAGCTCTCGCCGCATCGCTCTGTGCCTGCTCTGTCGCCAGGCATTCCCGCACGCCCGATGAAACCCAGCAATTGAGCCCCAGAGTCATCAAAGTGGGTGACCCGGTTCCGAAGGGCGGGGGCGTTTTCAAGCTTGGAGACCCGTACCTCGCCGGCGGAAAATGGTACGTTCCGGTCAACGACCGCACCTACGACCGGATTGGACTTGCGTCTTGGTATGGCGACTTTTTCCATGGCCGGCGCACAGCAAACGGCGAAATCTACGATATGAACGCGCTCACCGCGGCACATCCGACCTTGCCGCTGCCGACATACGCCGCTGTAACGAATCTCGCGAACAACCGTACGATTGTGGTGCGGATCAACGACCGCGGCCCTTATCACGACGGCCGCCTCATCGATTTATCGCACAAAGCTGCCCAGCTGCTCGGCTTTTACGGCCACGGCACAGCCAATGTGCGTGTCCGCTATCTCGCCCCGGCCCCCCTCAATGGCGACGATAGCTATGAGAGGGCCATTCTCGCGCAGCAGCCTTGGTCGGCGCGCGTCGTCTCGGATGCCGCGCCGCCGGTTTCGCGTACAAGCAACATGCTGGCATCCGCCGCCGTCAATGCGGACTGGCCTCTTGTCGTGAAAAAGGGCAGCTTCGAAGGGCGGCGGAAACAAGGAGCCGGCACTTGGCTCACCGCCGCTGAGCCGTCAGTAACCAATTCCGTTCTATATATGGACAGCCGGTAAGTGGTATGATGGCTTCGACCGTCTAAATCTTAGCCAACCGGCCTCTGAGTTGCTATATATGCGTCCGTATGAGCCGGGATCGATAGCTATGCGCCTTGTCCTGCTTCTTTTGAGCCTTTTTCTGCACGTCCAGCTGGCGGCTGCGCAGCCCCAAGCCACGTTCCAAACGTCTGCGTCCGAGGCGATCTTGATCGACGCCGATTCCGGCGCCATCCTCTTCGAGAAAAACGCCGATAAGCTTTTTGCTCCCGCGAGCATGAGCAAGATCATGACGCTCGAGATCCTGTTCAAAAAGCTGAAAGCGGGGGAGATATCGCTCGAAACCGAGTTTCCTATGAGCGTCTACGCTTGGAGGACCGGCGGTGCACCGTCGCGCACGACATCGATGTTCGTGCCGCTGAACCAAACCGCGAAAGTTGGGGATCTTATCCAGGGCATCGCCGTCCAAAATGCCAACGATGCTTGTATCGCCGTGGCGGAGGGACTCGCTGGAACCGACGAGGCCTTTGCGCAAATGATGACCGACGAAGCGCGCGCCCTGGGGCTTGAGAAATCGACATTCGGAAATTCGTCGGGCCTGCCGAATCCGGCCAACCTTATGACAGCGCGCGAGCTGGCTAAGCTGTCGCTCCATGTCATCAAGGAGTATCCGGACTATTATCGCTATTTCGGGCAAAAGACGTTCCAATATCTTTCGGGAAAAAAGACGTTCAACTTCAGGAACCTGATGCCGCTCCTCGATGCTTCGATTCCTTCCGACGGCTTGAAGATCGGATATACCGAAGACGTCGGTTTCGCAATTACGGTCTCCGCCGTAAAGGACGGACGGCGGCTTGTCGCCGTTATGAATGGCTTCGAAACGGATCGTGCGAGGCGCGAAGAAGCGCTCAAATTCCTGAGCTGGGGCTTTGGCAGCTTCAAGTCATACAAGGTGTTCGACAAGGACGAGGTGGTGGGCGAAGCAAGGGTTTGGGGCGGGCAAAAGTGGAGCGTGCCGGTTAAGACGAATGAAGAAGTTAGGATTTTGCTTCCTGTTACGGCAAAGGACCTCCGCATCAAGGCTCAGATCGTCTACCTTGGACCGCTCAAGCCGCCGGTCAAGGAAGGCGACAAGGTCGCCGACGTGCGGATCACGTCGGAAAGCACCGGCACCTCGAACTCGGCGCCTCTCTATGCGGCAACGAGCCTGGATGCTGGCGGGATCGTATCGAAAGGCATTGACTCCGTTCTTCTCGGCGTCAATGCTTACGTCGCGCAGGCGGTGACGAAGCTGCTGAAGAAACCGCCACAGCCACAGCCCCAGCCGCAACCGCAGCAACCGCCACCGGCGGCCGCGGCGGCACCGGCTCTGTCGAAGTCTTGAGCCCAGTGACAAAGGGCAAGTTCATTACGCTGGAAGGCGGCGAGGGCGGGGGTAAAACCACGCAAGCCACGCTTCTGGCGGAACGCCTGCGGAAGGCTGGCCTTACTGTGCTGCAAACGCGCGAGCCCGGCGGGACCCCGCGCGCCGAAGCGATTCGGGAGGTGCTGCTTTCGGGAAGAGCCAAACGCTTTGGCCAGCTCGGGGAAGCTGTGCTGTTCTATGCCGCGCGCGAATCGCATCTGGAGCTTGCGATCAGGCCGGCTCTGGAGCAAGGCACTTGGGTCGTCTGCGACCGCTTCAGCGACTCGACGCGCGCCTATCAAGGTGCGGCGGGCGGGCTCCCGCTGTCGGTGATCGATATTTTCGATACTGCCGTTGTCGGCCCCACGCAGCCGGATTTGACGATTATTTTCGATCTACCGCCCGAACTCGGTTTGCGCCGCGCGGCTGAACGCAAGCGCCAAAGCGAGAGCGGCGATGCCATCGAGAAGGCGCTGGACCGCTTCGAAACCATGAACTTGGCCTTTCATCGTAACTTGCGGGAGGAATTTCTCGCGATTGCAAAGGCCGAGCCGGAGCGATGCGCGGTTGTGGACGCATCGAAGGATGTGCAACCGGTTGCCGACGAGGTTTGGGCCTTCGTCCGCGCCCGGTTCAAATTATAGGCTTGTTTTCCAAGAGTAATCGGACACCGCCCTTCATCCTGCCGTAGCGCGGGCGCGGGCAAAGGCCCTTCGAACATCGATTCCGGGTGGGAGCGCGATGCTCTAGCCGAACGTACGTTCGCTGCAACGTAAGGGCCTGAGACTCTGCGCTAATTTCGATGGCGTATGGATTTGGTTACCTCTGTCGATTATTATGATCGTGCCCTGCAAAACGGCAAGGCCGCTTAATCAAACCACAAATTTCGGCGCTAGGGTCTGCGATGTTGAAATCTGCCGGTGTGCTGCTCCTCGGAATCCTGATCGGCGCCAGCGCCGGCTTCGGGTATTTCCACAAGAAGTTCGGTGAGGCCGACAGAAATTTGGCGGCTACCAAGAGCGAGACGGCGAGTACCGCCAAGGCACTGCGAGAACGGGACGATCAGCTTCGGAAGATTAAAGCCGGCCTCGCGGCAGCTGAAGGCGAACTCGCGCAGGCTAAGACGGCGAGGGAGTCGGCAGAGGCTTCGCTGAAGAAAACGCTCGCGGCCAAGGATGACCAGATTCAGAAGCTCAAAGCGGACCTCGCGGCCGATGAAGGTGGAATCGCGCAGGCCAAGACAGCGAGGGAGTCGGCAGAGGCTTCGCTGAAGCAAACGCTCGCGGCGAAGGATGAGCAGCTTCAGAAGCTCAAAGCAGACCTCACGGCAGCCGAAGGCGGCCTCAAACAAGCTAAGATAGCGAGGGATTCGGCGGAAGCTTCGCTGAAGCAAGCGATCGCGGCGAAGGACGGGCAGCTTCAGAAGCTCAAGGCAGACCTCGCCGCAGCGGAAGACGGGCTCAAACAAGCCAAGACAGCGAGAGAATCGGCAGAAGCTTCGCTGAAGCAAGCGCTCGCCGCCAGGGATACCGCGGAGGCGGCGGCGAAACAGGCGCAAGAGGCGAAGGTGGCGGCCGAACGGGCGTTGGCCGAGGCTAGGGAGCCTGCCACGCGGTGATGTGACCGGCCGGGGGGCGGAAAAACGGCGCCGGGATCCATTCCTTCAAATTGTGTGAGCGGCCGCTGGCGCGCGTCAGGTGCCGGCGCCAGGCGCTTTTTGGGGCTAGCGGTTGTTTATCGTTGGCTGTCAGCCGCCACGGCATTAATCTGCGCTCAAGCAAAATCCGGCGGCGGGTTCCCCAGCCGGCCGGATTTGGTACGATTGGATCTTAATCGAAACCACCGCGCGGGCCGGCTGGAACATGGCAAAGCGTAAATCCGCCGAAACAAAATCCGGGGCAAGCGAGGAGCCGGGCGCGGAGAGCCTCGTGCTGCATCCACGGTTCACGGAAGTGCTTTTTGGCCAGTCCGCCGCCGAAGAAGCCTTTTTGCGCGCGTACATGGCGGGGACGCTGCACCACGCGTGGCTTTTGACCGGTGAGCGGGGAACCGGCAAGGCAAGTTTCGCCTACCGCGCCGCGCGCTTTCTCCTAAGCCGCAGCCCGGATCGCGCGGAGCGAACCGATTCGCTCGCCATATCCGCGAGCCACCCCGCCGCGCGGCAAATCCGCGCGGGCGCTCATCCCTCACTGTTTGTGCTCGGCGAGGCCGCTGGCACCGCGGCTTCCATCGGCGTGGATGAGGTGCGCAAGCTGCGCTCCTTTCTCAGCCTGACAAGTCCGGGCGGCTGGCGTTCCTTGATCGTGGACCCGGCGAACGATCTCACCATCGCGTCGGCGAATGCGCTCTTGAAGGCCATAGAGGAGCCGCCGGCAAGGACGGTGATTTTTCTCATCGGGCACGGTGCGGCAACTGTGATGCCAACGATCCGTTCGCGCTGTGTGAAGCTCGCCTTCCGTCCACTGAAGCTGCCGGACTTTGCCGATGCCGTCCTGGCGGCCTGTGCGGCGGGGGAATTGGAGACCCCAGACAGCAAAGCGCTGCAGAAGCTTCATGCGATGGCTGCCGGCTCCCCCGGCCGCGCGCTAGAGTTTATTGCGGGTGGCCTTATTCCGCTCGCAGAAGCGCTGGACAAGATCGTCGCGGCTTTGCCGCGGATCGACTACACGGCCGTGCATAGCCTCATCCGATCGGCGAGCGGAGCCAAAAACGCGCAAACCTTTGTGCGTCTTTGCGATTCGATCGAGGAGCGGATAGAGAGCATGGCGCGGGAGGCGCTAGGCGGAAGGGGAGATACGGCTGGCGCCGCCGCTTGGGCTCAAGCTTGGCAAACGCTCCGCCAGCGCCGCGTGGAGATGGAAGCGCTTAATCTCGATAAAGGAGCCTTCCTCATGAGCGCATTTTCCGATATGGAACGTATTGCGCGGAGGCTGAAGCCTGTGCCGCGCACCTGAAACGCGCTTCACCCCCCCAATAGATATGACCGAGACCGCAGCCAAAACCCATTTTACCATTTCAACCGCGATTTCTTACCCGAACGCCGCGCCGCATATCGGCCACGCTTACGAGGCTATCGCGACGGACGCCCTGGCACGCTTCAAGCGGCTGGACGGCCATCCGGTGTTCTTCGTCACGGGCGTCGATGCGCATGGCCTCAAAATGAAGCAAACCGCCGCCAAGCTTGGGGTGACGCCCCTCGAGCTGGCGGAGGAAAACACCCTCAAGTTCAAGGATATGCTTGCCGGGCTGAACATCGCTTACGACGATTTCATCTCGACAAGGGAGCCGCGGCATTTCGACTCGGTTTCGGAAATCTGGCGGCGCATGGAGAAGGCGGGCGACATTTACCTCGCCGGCTATCAGGGCTGGTACTCGGTCCGCGACGAAGCATACTATGCCGAAAGCGAAACAGTGCTCGGCGCAAACGGCGTGCGCCTTGGGCCGCAGGGGACGCCTGTCGAATGGACGGAGGAGCAGACCTATTTCTTCCGCCTGTCCAAATACGAGAAAAAGCTTCTGAAGCTTTACGAGGAGAAGCCGGATTTCCTCCTCCCGGCCGAGCGCCGCAATGAGATTGTCAGCTTCGTCAAGGGCGGGCTGCAGGACCTTTCCATCTCGCGGACGACGCTCGATTGGGGCATCCCGGTGCCCGGCGCGCCAGGCCACATCATCTATGTCTGGGTAGATGCGCTGACGAACTACATCACGGCCGCGGGCTTCCCCAAAATCCGTTCGAAAGTCTGGAAAGAGCGCTGGCCGGCGCAGCTGCACGTGATCGGCAAGGACATAACGCGCTTCCACGCGGTTTATTGGCCGGCCTTCCTCATGTCCGCGAAGATTCCCTTGCCGGAGCGCGTGTTCAGCCACGGTTTTCTGTACAACAAGGGCGAGAAGATGTCGAAGTCGGTGGGCAATGTGGTTGCCCCGCTCGACATGGCCAGGGACTATGGCGCCGACCCGGTGCGTTATTTCTTCCTGCGGGAAGTTCCCTTCGGGCAGGACGGCAGCTTCACGCACGAAGCCATTGTCAACCGCATCAATGCGGACCTGGCGAACGACTTCGGCAATCTCGCTCAGCGCTCGCTGTCGATGATCGCGAAGAACTGCGCAAGCCGCATCCCAGAGCCCGGTACCTTCACCGAGGCGGACGCGCCTCTACTGGAAGCGGCTCTCAGCCTTTTGGAAATCTGCCGCGAGGCCATGGACCGGCAGGCCATCCACAAGGCGATTGAAGCCATCTGGCAAGTCGTGGCAGACGCGAACCGCTATTTCGCGGCGCAGGAGCCATGGTCGTTGAAAAAGACGGACCCTGTGCGCATGGGCACGGTGCTTTACGTGACAGCGGAGGTGGTGCGCCGCGTGGCGATCTTGAGCCAGCCTTATGTGCCGGCGTCCGCGGTAAAGTTCCTCGATCAGCTCGGCGTGACGCCGCGGGAGAGAAGTTTCGCGTCGCTGGAGCGCGATTGCGCGCTAAAGCCGGGGACAACGATCGCCACTCCACAACCGGTTTTCCCGCGCTATGTTGAGGATGAAACCCGCGCCGCGGAGTAACGGGGTGGAATAGAGTTCAATACGCGGCCAAGCCCCCCTCACCCCGGCCCTCTCCCCAAATGGAGAGGGGGAAGAAGGGCTCGCGGCTCTGTCTCCAAGGGTAGAGGATGGTTCGAACGTCCCCTCGCCCCAGCGGGGAGAGG
>JBKQIH010000272.1:0-11195 GCA_052148445.1 Rhodomicrobium sp. | reverse complement strand
AGAACCTCCGGCTCGCGCGGCAAGCTGTTTTACCGGCTTATCGAAGGCGCGCTGCAAAGCGAGCCAGTGCCCGCAAAGACGCTAACACAACATTTAGACGGCCGGGAGTCAACTGCATAGCCCCGTTTACATTTCGCAATTAACCATATAAGCGGCGCCTGGGCGTTGGCGACAGTGCGCAGCGTGTCTGTTTTTATTCGTATTATCAATGCGTTATGGCGCTTAATGCTTTAGCAAGGCGCTTTCTCCTAGCGTAGATGCCTAAAGCAATGCCATCGAAGCGGGCGCGGCAACCATGGTCTTTCAGGGAAATCGTAAACAGCACCGGGCGCGGGGCAGCACCTGTTTTATTCAACCGGGCAGCATCGAAGCGCGTGGGACTGGCCGGAAGCGTGCACCGCGAGCCAAACCGTGGGCCGGTCCGGGTCCGTCCAATCGACGCGGTGGCGCGCATGCGCGGGGATGAAGACGTAATCGCCGGGGCCGAGCGGGCGCGCATCGGGTTCGGCTTCGAAGCGCAGGCGCGCGGCACCCGCGAGCACGATCACCCACTCGTCCGAGGGCTGATCGTACCAGAAGCCGGGCGGGCTCGCCTGACCGTTCGAGACGATGCGCTCGATGCGCAGCCCTTCGCGCGTCAAGAGCACGGCGGTCTCCTCCCCGGCGGCGGAAACTGGCGGAAGTTCGCCGAAAATGTTTCCGGCCGCCGTCACGGGTGTCCAAGGCAGCGGCGCAGCTCCTCGATGACAAGCGGCGCGGGCACGGGCTTCGTGAAGGCCGGCACCCCCTCGAACACCTCCGGCTGCTGGGTGCGCGCGTAGCCCGTCAGCGTCATGAACGGGATGGCCTGTGCTTTCAGCTCGTGTGCGACCTCCTCGGAGGTCTCGCCGCGCAAATTGATGTCGAGCACGGCGGCATCGCAGCCCCCGCCTCCGATCAGCGTCATCGCCTGCGCCACCGTCATCGCTGGGCCGGCCACCTCAAAACCGGCGGACTGGAGGGCCTCGCTGAGGTCGAGCGCCACAAGGGCGTTGTCCTCCACGATCAGGATTCGTGCTGCCATGTTTTTCCCTCATCGCGCAGCCGGCGCGGTTCCAATCCCGGCGTCCTGGATTTCCAAAACGCTTTCAGCCGGGCACCGGAGGCACCAGTGCAAGCCCTCCGGTGTATAATCCATCATGATTTCGGCGTCGAGTTCCATGCGCGGAATGGTCTCGATGACGGTCGTGCCGAATCCGGCCCGCCGCGGCGGCGCAGCGGGCGGCCCGCCATGTTCGGCCCAAATCATGTGGAACTGCTCGCTGCCACCTAGATTTGGGACGAGCCGCCAAGCGATCTCAATCCCGCCGGAGCCGCTTGAAAGCGCGCCGTATTTGCCCGCATTCGTCGCCAGCTCGTGCAGGGCCATGCCTATGGTTTGCGCCGCCGAAGCCGAGAGGTGCAAGGCCGGCCCCTTGAGCCTGATCCTGTCGTCGATCAAGCTCTTGAAGTGCGAAAGCTGCGAGCGCACGAGAGCTTCGATTGCCGCGCCCTGCCAGCCGCTCCCGACCAGCAAATCCTGGCTCGCGGCGAGCGCCGAGAGGCGTTCCGAAAAGCGCTTCATGAACTCGGCATGGTCTGGAGCCGCCGTGCGCGAAGCAATCGCCTGGACGAGCGCAAGCATGTTCTTGGCGCGGTGGTTGACCTCGCGCAGCAAGAGCTGAACCTTCTCGGATTGGCGTTTGCGCTCGGAAATGTCGCGAACGATCCCGGTAAAATAGCGTTCGCCGCCCGCGTGCCATTCGGCAACAGAGAGATCGGCGGAGAATATGGACCCGTCCTTGCGCAGGTGCTTCGTCTCGCGGCCGCCGGGGATAATCTTGCCTATTCCGGTTTGGCGATAGGATGCGATGTAAGAATCGTGCTCGGAGTGTTGCGGCTCGGGCATCAGCATAGAAACGTTCCTGCCGGTAACTTCTTCGGACGTGTAACCGAACATGCGCTCGCCCGCCGGATTGATGGACTGGATCTCGCCCTTCTCATCGATCACAACGATGGCGTCGACCGCTGTGCCGACGATGGCCCGGAACCGCTCCTCGCTCGCGCGCAGGGCTTCTTCCGCCCGCATGTGCTCGGTGATGTCGACGCAAGCGCCGACGACCCGGAACGGAACGCGCCCGGCCGGGTCCTGACGGAAATCCACGCGGCCAGTCCAAGTCAGCCACCGGATTTCGCCACCCGGACGCACGAAACGGAATTCCATCCTGATCCGGCCGTCGCCCGCCCCGCTTAAACCGGCCTGGTATTTCGCTTGGACGGCGGCCAAGTCGGCTTTGTGCACGCGCGCAAACGCTTCGTCGATCTGTGCTGTCGAAATGCCAGGGAATCCGAGGGTTTCCGCCAGTTCAGCCGAGTAGTAGGCGCGCCCGGACCCGAGATCGACGGTGAAGGTTCCGATGCCGGCTGCTTCGTTCGATAAGCGCAGCCGCTCCTCGCTGTCGCGGAGAGCCGCCTGCGCTGCTTTCTGCGCGCTGATATCGCGCACGACAAAGACGGCGCCACAGCGCCTGCCCTCCTTCTCCAACGGAGCGTATGAGCACGACACCTGGACCGGCCAGCCGTCCTTGCGGAAAAACACGTCCTCGTGGTTGCGGACCGTGGCGCCGGTCTCCTGGATCTTCGACATCGGACAGCTGCCCCTCGGAAACTCCGAACCGTCCGCATAATGATGATGAAGCAGCTCGTGCAGGTTTTGGCCCTCCATCTCCCAGGGCTCGAACCCAAAGGCCCGTTCCGCCTCCGGATTCGCATAGGTGATGCAGCCCGCCTCATCGGTCAGGAAAATGGCGTCGGCGGCGCGGTCTCCAATTACCTCCGTCAGGCGCCGCTGGTGTAGCAGCTGCTCCTCCGCGGCCTTCTTGTCCGTTATGTCCTGCACCGTGCCGAAGCCGCTAAGCAGCTTGCCGTTAGCGTCGAAATCCAGTTCGGCCCTTTCGCGGACCCATTTGGTTTCGTTATCCGCGACGATGCGATGCTCAAGGTCATAGGCCGCGCCTGCGACAGCAGCCTTCCAGCTGTGATCCACGCGCTCGCGGTCTTCGGCGTGAACGGCCGCAAGAAAACTTTCATAGGTGAGAGGCGTATCCGGCGGGATGCCGAAAATCCGGTACGTCTCGGCGGACCAAGTCAACTCGTTGCGGTGTACGTCGAGCCGCCAGCTGCCGGTGCGGGCGACGGCCTGCGCTCGGTCGAGGTCTCTGCGGCTCTCCCTCAGCGCCCGTTCGGCCTCCACGCGCTGCGTCACATCTTCGGTGAAGATGACAATTCCGCCAATTGCACCGTTCGCCTCGCGCCAAGGCCGCACCTCCCAGCGCAGCCACTGCGTACGCCCGCTGGGCCGGGTGACGGGATCTCCGTCTCCGCTCACCACTTCTCCGTCCATTGCCCGGCGGTACACGCCCTGCCACTCCGCGGGCACATCTGGAAACAACTCAAAATGCGAGCGGCCAATGAGACCCTTGGGGCTTAGTTTATAGCTCTCTATCCAGCGCCGGCTGGCAGCGAGATAACGCATTTCGGGATCGAACATCGCGATAGCCACCGGTGCCTGGTCGACGAATAGGCGCATCTGTCCGGCGCTCTCCTTGAGCGCTGCCATTGCCTTTTGCTCGGTGATGTCGCGCACAGCACCGGCAATCGAACACTGCCCGCTGGTGCCGTCACCGGCCGCGCGCCCCATGACATGCAGCCAGCGCACGCTGCCATCTGCCCTGATGGCACGCCACTCGCTGTCGAGATCGCCACCGCCGCCGGCAACCTTGCGCAGTTGCGTTTCGCAGAGCTGGCGATCCGCGGGGTGGAGGACGCTTAAAAGGTCGCTCACAGGAACCGGCGATCCCGACGGCAGGCCAAAGCAGAGCCTTGCTCGCGCCGACGCATGAACGGTGCCGCTCTCCGGGTCCAACTCCCAGGTTCCAAAGTTACCCGCGTCGAGGCCTAGCTTGAAGCGAGACTGGTTACGGCGGGCAACCAGCTCAGCGCTTTTTCTTTCGGCAATCAGTGCCGCAATGACGAGTGCAACGAAGGACATGGCGAGCACTGAGTACTGCGCGGCGAACACGCGTGCGGCGATCGGAAATGCGGTACCGGAGAAACGGTCCTGCCCGGCCTCGATCGATACGATGATGCTGAGTCCGAGAACGGTGGTTCCCGCCGCCGCGAACAGAGGGCCGCAGCGAAGCGCGAGCCATAAAAGTACTGGCAGTTGTGAGGTGAGGGGAATCAGCTGCATCCATAGGCTGTGCTCCCCCAAAAAGAGGCCAAAGGCGTGCAGCGTAACAAGCGCGTGCAGTAAAAGCACGGTGCTGCCTTCGATAAGAACCGCGCGCTGCGGGAGCTTGCGTACCGCCGCCGCTAAACCTATCGCCAACGGTGCCAGCATGGCGATGCCAGTAATGTTGGTCCAAACCAGCCGGCCCCATATAAGCGCGAATGGAGCCTCGCTGCGTCCGGCGAATTTGAGCAGGAGCGCCGCGACAGCCTCCAAAGGGGCGGTTCCAACGGCAGCGGCCACGAATAGTGCGATCACGTTCCTCAAGCGGTCGAGTTCGATGGGCCGCCCGAACAGCCGGACGATCATTGCTGCCAGCAACGCTGTGGCGGTGTTGCCGAGCGCGAAAGCCAAGCACGCGCCAATGCCGCTGCCGTCCAGCCCGTTCGCAGCGATGCTCGCGGCCGCCACGCCCAAGGTGATCGGGATAAGCGCTGAATCTCCGGCAACGATGAGCGCGCCCACCGCGATGCCGGCGGCCGGCCAAAACTGGGCAACGCCCTCAGGAGTAACGAGCGGCAGCGCAAGCCGGGCGGCGAGGAAATAAAGAAGGCCAACCCCTGCAAACCACGCGAGCCCGATTAGGAGTGTCCGGCGCGGCGCACGCCCCTGGCCGCCTGCACTCAGACCTGAGGGGATCTTCCGTTCGAATATAGTGTCCTCGCTCGTATTCACGACGCCTCACACTACAATGACGCTACTTCTCCGGCAACAATCAGGGGACTCCAAATTGTCACCGGTAGCTTAACAAAAAACACTCTTTTTGCCTGAAGGCACAAATTTTGCGCATTATCAGACGGTACTACCGGTTCACAGGGATGAAGGACAAGGAAATCGGCCCAGTAAGCCGGGGCATTATAGACGTCTGTTCGCGGCAGAAAAGCTACTATTGCACGATAGACCTTGACGGCATTTTCCCGGCGGGCCCGGAAGGTGCCCAAAATAACGCGGATAATCGCGGATTCGGCTGCGCGGGCGGACATGCGCAAATGCTTTGACTGCGGCTCGCCTCCGTAATAGGCACGAGACTCAGGGCGGCGGCCAAACAGGGGTTACCTATTCCAAAACTTCAAAAGGTAGCGCTGAACGCGTTTACGGCAACCGTCTCCATCGCGGCCCTAACGGCGATCGCGTTGGTGGCGCTTACGTTTTGCTGGTATCGCGCCTTCCTACCCTTGGAGATTGATCCCAACGAAGCTTGGAACGCCTGGAATAGCCAGTCCGTGGCGCATCTTTATCCCAACACCGAACAGCTGATTATCAATAATTATCCCCCTTTATACTTTTACTTACTGCACGCGTTTTACTTGCTCGGTTTCGAAGAGGTGTACGCTGGGAGATTGATCTCGATTTTCGCCTCGCTCGTACTCGGAATTCTCGTTTACCGCACGGCCCGTGTTCTTGGAGCGGCGCGCCCCGGAGCCTTCGTTGGCGCGATCTGGTTTCTTGCCACCCTCGCCGGCGCTTTGACCGGATACGTTGGCATGAACGATCCGAACCTTCTTGCGCTCTCGGTCATGTGCACCGGGTTTCTCTGGTTCGTTTCCCGGCTGCAAAAGGGAAAGGCCACGGGACCTGCCGTCTTGCTCATGGTGGCTGGCGGCTTTATCAAGCACAACATGATTGCGCTCCCGGCGTCGGCGCTCATCTGGCTGGCGTTCGAGAGCCCCAGCCGCGCCCTGCGCGCAGCCGGCTACGGCCTCGCGGCCTGTGCGCTCGGTTTGCTCGCCTGCCGTGCAGCCTACGGCAAAGAATTCATCGAACAGCTGACAATGCCACGCGAGATGAGTATCGAAAATCTTTCTCTCGCTATTACTTCGCTTTTGCCGTTTGCCATCGCGGGTCCGGCGGTGACGGTTTGGCTCCTCTCCAATCTGCGTTGCGGCTTGGCGCGAAGGATGGTTGCGCTCCTCGCTCTCACATTCGTCAGCGGCTTCGTCCAAAGGCTCGGCGATGGCGTCGATGTGAATGCCTATTTCGAATTCCTGTTCGCCTTGGCGGTTGGCGCCGGCCTCGCATTCAACAAGGTCCAAGCTTTTCCGCTTGCTGGAACGATGGGAAGCCATCGGCTAAGACCGCTCTTCGCTATCCTCCTCTTATTGGGAGTTTCGATCTCCGCTCAGCCCGAGCCTTACCGTTGGGTCTTCAGCGCTGCCTTCCGCGCGGAACTCGCTGAAAATATCGAAGCTGTCGAAACCGAAGTGAAACGCATCCAAGAGATTCCGGGAAATGTATCCTGCTCGGTCATGCTCGTCTGTTATTGGGCCGGCAAACCGTTCGTTTGGGACGATTTTGCTATGAAACAGCGCGTCGCCACAGGCAAATGGACCGAAGAAGAACTCAAACGCCGGGTTCTCGCCAGCCGGATCCGGTTCGAAACCATCGATGACCGGACGGTCTGGTAGGCTCGCCGCATCGGCCTTGACGAAGAAGGCTGGCACCCTATCATTGTAGTTATAAGTCCGGCCGTTCCAAACGGAGAAGTAGGCTTGCAGATTCTTTTATCGGTGGCAGCCGTGGGTATGGTCCTGTGCGTTGGCGCGGCTCATGCGGAGGAAAAAACCGTGACGTTCAAGCTCGTTTCGCCGGCCTTTGCAGAAGGCGCGGCCATTCCACGTAAATATACCTGCGAAGGCAGCGACGTATCGCCGCCCCTGACCTGGTCGGGAATACCGGCGGCGGCAAAGAGCCTCGCACTCATCGTCGACGATCCCGATGCTCCCGACCCGAAAGCTCCCAAGATGACGTGGGTCCATTGGGTGCTTTACAACCTTCCACCTGACAGCACCGGGCTCGCCGAGGGCGTAAAAGCCGATGCCCTGCCCGCGCCCGCGATGGCGGGCCTCAACGATTGGAAACGCCCCGGCTATGGAGGCCCTTGCCCGCCCATCGGCAGCCACCGCTACTTCCACAAGCTCTACGCGCTCGATACGGTGCTCCCGCGGCTAAGCCACGCCGGCAAGGCGGGCGTGGAAGCCGCAATGAAAGGCCATATTCTCGCCGAGGCCACGCTGGTCGGCACTTATGAGAAGACGCGCTAGGCGAAGCAAACGCGCGCAAATATGGGCCGCACCGTCATCGCAAGGCAGCTTTTGCCGCCGTGGCGATCCAGAGCGGAGTTGGAGACTTGGCCCTCAATTGTTTCGCTTTGCTTGCAACGACACCATAGGTTGCATGCGGGCTGCGAGAAGTTAGCATCAGCCGTTCCTTATAATCGATACACCCAGCCGGCTCGGGCGCAAAAGCAAAGCAGAACCCACGATGATCCCGGCACCCGTTCTCGGCATCCTGCTTTCGGCCACCGCCTTCCTATTCTTCACTGGCTTCGATACAACCTCCAAATTTCTGTCGCGCGACTATTCTATTTTTCAAATCATGGGCGTGGAGTTCGTCACCGCGACGCTGCTCTTGCTGCTTTTCACGCTCCTCAAAGACCGCCAGAGGCAGGCGCGTACCGCTTTGCATATGCAACGGCCCGGGCTGCATATCCTGCGGGGCGCATTTCAAATCGGGGGCCAGACGCTCGTGTTTGTTGCGATACCCCATCTTTCGCTCGCCGAGTTTTACGTCATCATCTTTTGCATGCCGATCATCACCGTGCTGAAGGTGGGCTGGTTCCTTAAAGAGCGCGCCGCCGCGCACATCTGGCCCGTTTTGATAGTAAATTTTGCCGGGGTGCTGATCGCGCTGCGCCCCGGCAGCGGAACGGACATGTGGGCGCTCGTGGCGCTTGCCGGCACGTTTCTGCTTTCAGGCGGTCTCGTGGTTCTGCGCAGGATGATGGAAACCGAAACCGCCGAGATGACGAGCCTCACAACGAGCGCGGCGCTCGCCCTCTCCGCGCTGGCAGTGACGCCCTTCGTCTACAAATCCATTGCTCTTCCGGACCTTGCGCTGATGGTCTTCGGCGGAGCGCTTTTCGGACCGGCGCAGATCATGCTCAGCACAGCCTTCCGGCTTGCACCAGCCGCTTTGGCGAGTCCGCCGCAATTCTTGCAGCTCGTTTACGGCGCGCTGGCTGGCTATTTGGTTTTCGGCGACGTTCCTGGCCTATGGATTTTTGCCGGCGGCGCGACCGTCATCGCCGCCAACGCAACCCTCATCTACTTGCAGAACAGGGAAGCCGCCGCGCAAGTCCGGCACATATAGCCCGGTCCTTTGCGCCCCGCTCGCAAGTAGTTTTCTATAAAGCTCTAACGCGACAGCAAATACAGAAGTACGAGATTAACAATCGCCAGCATCAACGCGATTGCGCGCCACACCGTGACTTGATCGCGCTCCATGAACGGCACAAAGCCGCCGGCGGCATAGTTTGGGTTGGGCTTCCGCAAGTCTTCCACCAATTGCGAAAGGGCCGCCGTACGCTCTGCCGGGTTCTTGCGCACGGCCTCGGCAAGCGCGGCATCGACCCATGCGGGCATGCCGGCCGCATAGCGCCGGGCCGGAATATACTTCAACTTGTCAACGTCTTGCGCGCTCATGAAGCCGCGGCCATAGGGCAGATGCCCCGTCAAGAGTTCATAAGCGATGACGCCGAGCGAATAGATGTCGGACCGCGTGCTTGGGGGCTCGCCGCGATGATATTCAGGGGCCGTGTAGCCGATTGTGCCCGCAAAGCTTCCGCTCGTCTCCCCAGCGCTTACCTCTTCGATTCCGGCCACCCATGCCGAACCAAAATCGATGATCTTAAGTGTGCCGGTGCGGTCGATGAGGATATTTTCGGGCTTCAAATCGCGGTGCAGAATTTCCTTGCGGTGGAATGCGCGAAGTCCTTTCGCTGCTTGCGCAATAAAGCTGCGCACCGTTTCCAGATCGCGGACCGGATGGTCGAGCATCCATTGCCTTAGTGTTTGCCCTTCGAAATATTCGGTCACGTAATAGAGCGAGCGGCGCACCCGGCCGGTGTCGAGGACCTTTAGAACGTGAGGGCTCGCAACAAGCCGGCCAACCCATTCCTCGCGCGTGAACATCTCGATATAGGCGGCATCGTCCTCGAAATTCACCGAGGGCGTCTTGATCGCCACGGTCTCCCCGGTGAACTTGTCCTGCGCCAGGTAAACTTGCGTGCGCTTGCTCAAATGCAATTCGCGGACGATCTTGTAGCCCTCGAAGCCGCTACCGGGGGCAAGCTCCGGCGGGAACGGCAAGGCCGAAAGCCGCTGAGATTGCGCTTCGCGGTCCGCAGTGCCTGGATGGTCGATCCTCACGATCTGGCAGGTGAGATTGTCGGCGCTCTCATTGGTGAAAGCAGCGGCGACAACACGCTCCGCCGCGCGGTTCAGATCGCCTGCCGAGGCTGCGATAACAGCCGCAATCTGCGCATCGCTCAAATAATCGTGCACGCCGTCCGTGGTGAAAACGAGCATATCGCCATGCTCTACCGGCAGCTTTCGATAATCCACGGCAAGATCGCGCTCGATGCCGAACGCTCTGGAGAGATATTCCTGCTGGCGCGAAACGCGGACGCGATGATCGTTCGTAAGCCGCTCGATATGTTTGCCCCGCAATAGGTAAATGCGCGAGTCGCCGGCGTGAAAGATATGGGCCATCGAGGATTTTAGCACCGCGCCGGAGAAGGTGCTGACCATGCCGCGCCCTTGCGGGGACAGCGCTTCGCTCTGGCTGTGCATCCAGCGGTTTGCCGCCGAAAGCACGCGCTCCACCGATGTCTTGACCGTCCAGGATGGGTGCGTTGCGTAATAATCTTCAAGGAAGCTTCGCACGCAGGTCTCGCTTGCTTCCTTGGCAGCCTCGCTCGAACTCATGCCGTCGGCGATGCCCATGGCGATACCTTTGGTGGCGAGTAGCGCCTTTTCCGGCAGCAGCACGCCGTAGGAGTCGTCATTACGCTCCTTACGGCCTGCCGCCGAATGCTGCCCGACCGATATGACGGGTTCGCCTCTCACCTCACGCCCCTTATTGCGGAGACTTCCACCTGCCTTAGAGCCTATTCGCGCTCGATCGAATCAAAAGCGGGCTCTAAGTTTTTATTTTGCCGTGCGTCTTACCGGAAAAACCGCTTACACTTTTTGCCGGCGCACTCTAGGCCACTTCGATCATGGTGACCGTGCCGTCCGGCATTTCTTCGGCGATCTGCCCCCTTGGGTTCTGCACGAACATATAGATCAGACCCCAAGCGACGAACGCCGTGCCCGAAGCTGCGAGGAAGAACGTTTGCGGTATCACGAAGGAATAAAGGGTGAGGAACAGCACTCCCCCGACATTGCCGAACGCGCCGACGATGCCGGCGATCTGTCCGGTCAGCCTGCGCTTGATCAACGGCAGCATGGCATAAACTGCGCCGTTCCCGGCATTCACGAACAGCGAGCAGATGAAAGTTATGGCCACTCCGAACACCACGCCCGTCGCCGCGTTGATGAAACTCATGCCGAGATACCCCGCCGCTGTGCCGAACATGGCAACCAGCATGATTTTGCGCCGGCCGAAGCGGTCGCTGAGCCAGCCGCCTGCCGGGCGAGCGAAGAAGGTCGTAAACCCGAAACTCGCGCCGACGAAGCCGGCAACGGCGAGCGACAGCCCGAAGGTGTCCTTGAAAAGCAGCGGCAGGATCGACACCACCGCGAGTTCGGAGCCGAAGGTCACGAAATAGCCAAGGCTCAACACCGCGACCTGGCGGAACTTGTATTTTTGCAAGGCCGGCACCGGTTCTCCTGCGAGCATCTTGCGGTTGATCCGGACTGTTTCGGAGACTTGATAGAGGTAATACACACCAAGGGCTACATAGATACCATTCGTCATAGCGGGCGGAAGAAGTTTCAGATTGTCCGGACCGAGCTTCCAGGCCAGGAGCGCGAGGGCCAGCATAAGCGGCGCCTGCAACAGCACATAGAGAACGAAATCTCCACGCGACGTTACTTCCATCGCA
>JBKQIH010000271.1:0-16849 GCA_052148445.1 Rhodomicrobium sp. | reverse complement strand
CTCCCGCGCCGCGGCTCCCTGGCACTTGGGGCAGTGCCTATTCCGGCAGCTATTGTAAGCGACGATGGTGTGGCCGCATCCGCCGTTCTCGCAGCGCGCAACGTGCCCGCCGAGCGCCGCGGTGCGGCAGCGCTCGATCGCACTCATCACCTTCAACTGGCCAAGGCTCACATGACCGGCATTGGCGCGGCGCCAAGCCGGCCCGAAGTCGCGGAAGATATCCGCGATCTCCAGGGAGGCGCGCGGCGGCAACGGCGGCGGTTATGCCGCTGCTTTAGCTTTCTTGCGCTTTACCTTCTCTGGCGCCGATAGCTGGCCGGCGGGCTCTCGACAGCCGTGATCAGGCCTGTCGCGACACGCATATATCGTGCTGTCGTCTCCAGCTTCTCGTGTCCAAGCAAAGCCTGGATCGTCCTATATCGACGCCGCGGTCGAACAAATGAGTTGCAAAGCTGTGGCGCAGAGTGTGGAGGGTGAGCTTTTTCTTGATCCCGGCCGCCGCGACCGTCTCATGGAACAGGCGGGTAACCTGCCGCGGCGTTAACGGCCGCCCCTCGCGCCGGCCAGGGAACAGCCAGCGCTCCCCAGCCTGCACCTGCACGCTGGCATCGTACTTGGCGGTGCGAACCTTCCACCATTCGCGCAACAGCCCGAGCGTCTCGGGCGAGAGCATCACCTGGCGGTCCTGCCTGCCCTTGGCCTGCTCGACGCGAATGATGCCGAGGGCACTATCGGTGTGCTCCACCTTCAGATTCACCACCTGACTAACGCGAAGCCCGGCGCCGTAGCCGATGCTGAGCAGCACGCGCACTTGCAGCTTGCCCGCCATCGTCAAGAGGCGCTTCGCCTCACTAGCACTCAGGATCTGCGGGTTCTTCTGCGGCTCCTTCATATGAAAGACCTCGGCCGCCAGATCGTGCCGCCGCATCGTCACCCGCAGCAGAAAGCGCACGCCGGTCATGGTGCGGTTGCGGTTCTGGATGGAAATGCCGTTCTCCATCAGCTGCAACTGGAATAGGCGCACATCTTCGGCCGTGGCCGTATCCGGCGAGCGCTTCAGGCAGGCCGCAAACCGCTTGCAGGCCAGGATGTGGCCGCGCTGCGTCTGCCGGCCAAGGCCGCGCGCCGTCATGTCCTCGATCATGCGCTGGCGCAGCGGAGAGATGCTGGTAGGATCCGTCATGGGGAACTCCTGCTTGAGTGAGGTTGCCAAGACCTCGATCCTCAAGACGGAGCTCCCCGCCCCGATACAGCTTTCCTCTCAACTGGTTACCGCTTCCCCAGCAGGGCGCTATCGCGGTAGCGATTTAGTGCACTGGCCCGAACCGCCGTTTTTCGCCGCTGCAACAAATGCTTCGGCTATATGAGGGATAGCGGCCTCGCCGAAATCCTAAGCCATTCTGCCGAGGTTGACCCGAAGCGGCCCTCGGGCGTTCTGGAAACGTTACGATTCGGTACCGGGATTGTGTCTGCCACCATCGGCCTAAAACAGCAGCCCCGCCTGCATGGCAAGATGCTCTACAATGGGCCCCAGAGCTAATGCCGGGAGAAAGGTCAGGCCGCCCACGATAACAATGACGCTGGTGAGCAAGGCAATAAAAACCGCGCCTGTAGTTGGTAGCGTACCGGCGGAGGCGGGCACAATTGGCTTGGCCGCAAGGGAGCCAGCGATGGCCAGGACGGGAATGATGACTAGAAAGCGGCCAAGGAACATCGCAAGCGCGAGCGTCAAATTGTAGAACGCGGTGTCCGCATTGATCCCTGCGAAGGAGCTGCCATTTGTTGCCGCCGCAGACGTGTAGGCATACAGGATTTCGGAAAAGCCGTGCGGGCCAGAGTTGGCAATTCCAGCAAGGCCCGGAGCCGTCACGCAAGCGATGGACGTTAGCATCAGGATCGTGCCTGGAACGCAAAGCAAGGCCAGCATCGTCATTTTGACCTCATTGGCCTGGATCTTTTTGCCCACATACTCGGGCGTGCGGCCCACCATGAGACCGCCTACGAAGACGGTGACGATGCAGAACAGCAGCATGCCAAACAACCCGGAGCCAACGCCGCCGACAATAACCTCATCGAACATCATGTTTGCCATCAGCACCGCTCCCGACAGGGGCATGAAGCTGTCGTGCATGGCATTCACCGCTCCGCTTGAAGAGGCGGTCGTCACGGTGGCGAACAATGACGATCCTGCAATGCCAAAGCGGAATTCTTTGCCTTCCATATTGCCGCCCGGCTGCAAAGCATTGGCGGTCTGATCGATGCGCAAATTTGCTAAAGCAGGATTGCCTTGGGCTTCGAGGGCCTGCACGCTTATGGCTCCCGCGGCAAATAGAAGGCCCATTGCGGCGAGCAGCGCCCAGCCCTGACGCTGATCGCCGATCATGCGGCCAAACGTATTGGTCAGCGCCGCCCCGATGAGAAAAACAAGCACCATCCCGGCAAAATTCGTGAGAGCCGTTGGATTTTCGAACGGATGCGCGGAATTGGCATTGAAAAATCCGCCACCGTCTGAACTTAGCATTTTTATGGCGGCTTGCGAGGCAATTGGGCCCCGCGCCAGCGTCTGCTTTCCGCCTCCGAGTGTTATGGCTTCAACAGAGCCATCAAGGGTTTGCGGCACGCCCTGCCACAAAAAAAATAGGGCCGCTGCAAAGCTGATCGGCAGGAGCACATAAAGGGTGGCCCGAACCATGTCCGCCCAGAAATTGCCGATGGTTGCCGCGTTGCGGCGGGCAAAGCCGCGGGCAAGGGCGATGGCCACGGCAATGCCGGTCGCGGCGGAAAGAAAAGACTGGACGGTAATGCCCGTCATCTGGGTTAAATAGCTTAAGGTGGTCTCACCGCTATAGGACTGCCAGCTGGTATTGGTGGCGAAACTAACGGCCGTGTTTAAAGATAGTGCTGGCGGGACATTCCGGATGTTCTGCGGATTGAGAGGAAGAGGGAACTGGAGCCGCTGCAGTGCATAGAAAAAAGCGATGCCAAAGAGATTGAAGGCCAAAAGCGACAGAGTATAGCCCTTCCATCCCTGTTCCTGGCCTGGATCGATTCCGGAGACGCGGTAGAGCCCATGTTCTATGGGTCCGAAAAGGCGGTGGAGAGGCGTCCGCCCTCCGTTGAAGATGCGCGCGAGATAAAAGCCCAGAGGCTTGGTGAGCCCGCCGATCACAACCACAAAAACAGCGAGCTGCAATAAGCCGAACACTTTTACTCCTCAAGCTGCTGACATCAAGTCTCGCGCCGCCGCGAAGCTTACGGATGCCATAGCCAGACGCTCGCCACATAGGCGGGAGCAACCATTGTTGCAATGACAGCGTTTACCAGTAAGTGCTGATCGGTCTGAGAGCCCTGTACGGCGTGTTTGACTATGACGAACCAGATGATCACCGCTGCGGCGGTCAGCATCCAACGGAGAAGCTTCCATGTCACAGAGCAGTTTCCTTCTTGCCCAGGCCGGAGCCGAAAATGCGCTCTGAAGCCTTAAGAGAAGCCAGCCTATGCTCTCTTCCCAAGGCAATAGCCGCCGGAGCAGGCATAAAGCTGTAAAGAACCGGAGCAGCTTCAAACTGAACATGCACGCATATAAAAGCAATGCGTGGGAAAGGCTTGCTTCTATAGGAAAGTTATATAACCGGAGCGCAAAGGAGAAAGCTCCGTAGCAAGTGGCTTAAACTTCGGAGTGTGAAGCAAGCACTACAAGCCGCCGCTCCAACCTCTTGAGCTCGTCTTCTGGAAGTAACGGTGCGCAACCTTGGATCACCCGCTGGCCGCGTTCCAGCAATAACTTCTGAATCGCCCGGTCGCTTTGGGTGCTTGCGATGTCGCCGAGGGCGCGCATCAGCCTTAAGCTCACTGCAGCGTCGGCTGCGGCATAATGGCGGATTTGCTCGAAAGCCAAATCAAGCAGCCCTTCCAGCTTGATCCAGGGTATGACCAAGCGAAGCACATGAGGGGGATCGTAGTAGTGGCTACGGGCGGGTGCACGGCTGAGCCAGCGGATAAGAATGCAGCTCAGTTGATCGACACAGGTGATCGCGGTCGTAGGATCGTTCACGGCGGGAGATATTGCTCTCAAGGCAATATCGACGATCTGGACGACCCCGAACTCCAAGTCCTGCTGCATGGTGCGGCTTGGACCGATTTCAACGGCCGCGAGCATACCCTGCAAGGCTTCGCTTGTGACCCGGTCGCCGCGGGTTACCCTCATTACCGTTACGCCCTCGGAAATGAATTGGCCAACCCGGCGCTCAAGCCGGATGCCGAAGCCGTAACGTTTCCCCAGCATGCGGAGCCGCTCGATATCGACATATCTTATGTATCCGGACGCGCGGCTGACAACTGAAAAAGCGGGCGGTTCGCCGAATGTGTGCTCCCCCTCATAGGATTGAAACGACGAGCGCGGGTAGGGCATCAACTCATCGATCACAAGTTCCGTATCCCGCCGGATGCGGTCAATGATGGTGTTGACGCTGATGGCATTTGAAATGTGATGGATGAAGTAGATAAGCCAGCCGACACAGACAGGCGCGAGCGCCATGGCCCCGGCAACGGTGACAACCGGCACGAAGGGATGGGGAAGCGAACGCGCGGCGGGAAGCGCTGCGATGCAGTACGAAAACGTCCCAAGAAAAACGCCAAGCGTCCATTGGGTCACATGATCCCGCACGAAGCTTGCGAGAATGCGCGGCGAAAATTGCGTCGATGCCAATGTCAAAGTCATAAGGAGAATCGCGAACACGATCGACACGACGGTCATGGTGCCGGTGGCAATGGTGGAAAGGATCACCTGCGCGACCTGGGGGTCCGCGTTTGACGGAAAAAGTGTCCTGGGGATCGCGGCCTGGACCCAAAAAAACTCCTCCTCAAGCGAAGACAGGACCGCGCCCAAAACGCCCATGATGAAGGCAATTAAGAAGGGGCGAACGAGGAACCCGCCCCGCAACGCATAGAGGGCTGAACGGACCGTTGCGGATATGTTCGCCCGGGAGTGCCACATGATTTAATTTAGCCAGACTACCGCTCGTTTCGGCATGGAAGGAGTGAAAAGCTGGTATCAGTCCGGTTCCGAGATTCTAAGCTCGGATTTTAGCCGCAAGAATGCTTCAACGAGTTCCACGCGATCAAAGCCCCGGACCTCGTGCAATCCCAGTCCGCCTACAGCGTCTTCCGCCAGGCGTTCAGCACTTAGGCGGCAGGCCAGCAGAAAATCTTCGCGCGTATTGCATCCTCCCGCAGCCAGCCATTCCTCCGCAATGGCCTCGTGCATTTGCCTTGGATTGCGATGCAAAGTTCCCAGGAATTCAAAGTCTCGCATTCCGGCCCCCAAAGAGATAACTTCCCCTTTCCACAGTTAGTTGAGTCGAAGATCGAATTGCACGTGATGCGTACAATCCATCCCCAATTTGTTCTGTTGTTGCACCCTAAAGTGCGACCAGGTTGCCAAGAATAATCGCCAAAAGAAAAAATTGCAATTTCACGCACTTCGAAGACTTTATCGGTTGATTTTCCTCGCCTCGCCTCAGCTATTGGCATAGAAATTGCGGAGGTAAACGCGCTTTCAGTTGCCGCCCCGCTGCAGGGCAAGAGGAATTGGGAAATCGCGAGGAGTTTTCTAGTGTCGAGACATATGCCCGGCAAACTGCGGCTATCTCGGCTTGCGACCAAGTTTCGCATCATCAATCCTTATCTCGGCAGTTTCCTAGTGACTGCGATCTTCCTTGGGTTCGCACTCGCACTACCAGAACGAACCGGCCCCTGGAGCGCCGGCGTCATCCTTCTGATGGCGGTCTTGGCCAGCGCTTCGATCTGGGGACTTAAGCAGGGACTTCTTGCTAGTCTTCTTGCCGTTACAGCATATGACTTTTTCTTTATTCCACCGGTCTATACTTTGGATATCGACAATTGGCAGGACGCACTATCGTTGTTCCTCTTCGGCTTGGCTGCAACCACGGTCAGTATGCTAGCTGAAAACCTCAGTAGGCGAACACTTGCGGCGCGCCGGAATGAAATACTTGCGAAGCGGCTTTATGCGTTTGGCAAGCGTCTTCGGGAAGCGCAGGATATTGTTACAATTGCCAACGACGCGGTTGCGAGCATCGGCGTTGCGGTCGGGGCAAAAGTGATGTTGCTGGTGCCCAAGGGTGGCGTTCTAACAGTTGTCGCGGCTCACCCGGCTCGCGCATTGCTAAACGACGTGGAAATAGAAGCTGTAAAGCGCGCATGCGAATATAAATTGCGGCAGATAGGCGAAGCTACCGGAAACGCCGGGGTAACCTGCACGCGTCTAGCTGTGGATAATAGCCTCGAGAATTCAGCTGTGCTGGTTGTGTGTGAGACGAGGCGCCGGTTCTGGCAGCTACCAGATCGCATGCGCATCATTGACATGCTGGCCGGCCCGGCCTCGTCAGCGTTTAGGCGTGTTGCATTGCAGAAGCTTGCCGAAGACGCCCGCATCGCAGCCGAGACGGAAAGCCTACGTGCCGCGCTTCTGACCTCGATCTCGCACGATTTAA
This sequence comes from Rhodomicrobium sp., assembly GCA_052148445.1. Lineage (GTDB taxonomy): Bacteria > Pseudomonadota > Alphaproteobacteria > Rhizobiales > Rhodomicrobiaceae > Rhodomicrobium. The sequence continues at coordinate 10,337 of JBKQIH010000271.1, read as the reverse complement.
AAACACCTCTAGCCATTATCTTAGGTTCCGCTAGCAGCCTTAAGGAACTCGGCACAACCCTGGATGAAAGGACCACTCAGGACTTGCTTCATTCGATCCTGGAAGAGGGTGAACGCCTCAACCAATTCATTGCTAATCTTCTTGATATGAGCCACATCGAGTCCGAAGCGGTGAGGCCCAAACAGCAGCTTGCCGATTTGAGCGACATTGTTGGCAGCGCTCTTCAACGCGCCGCGCGGGCTTTGTCCCGCCACCGCGTCGTCGTAGAGGTACCCGATGACATTCCCAGTCTTGACCTCGATCCGGTTCTGATGGAGAAGGCTTTATTCAACATCTTGGAGAATGCAGCGAATTATACGCCACTTGGCACGCAAGTCACTCTGTCGGTTGCGAAGGACAGCGCCTCGGTCATTATTCAAATTCGGGACGAGGGCCCTGGAATCCCGGCCCAAGAACTTCCACACCTTTTCGATAAGTTTTATCGCGGGGGGGCGGGTGCATGGAAGCCCACGGGAACGGGCTTGGGCCTTGCCATCTCACGCGGTTTCATACAGGCTATGGGAGGCGTGGCTACGGCCTCGAACCGGCAGGATCGAAGCGGAGCAGTCTTTACAATCAAGCTCCCCATAAGGCCTGCGAAGACTCACCTGAGTCAGTTCCCGCCGCTGCAATTGGCCTCTTAGAGCTTTTATTAGATTTATCGGCTCCGCAGCGAGCATAGCGGTTTTGGGGTTACCATGACAGAGAAATCTCCGCGGATCCTTGTGGCAGACGATGAGCCCGCGATCCGGCGTTTGCTTCGCACCATTCTGACAACGCAAGGCTATGCCGTCACTGAGGCCGCCGATGGGAATAGTGCGCTGCAGGCCGCGCTGATCTCGCCTTTGGCGGATCTGCTTCTGCTCGATCTGACGCTCCCAGATATGGATGGCTTCAAGATCATTAAGGAGCTTCGTGCTTCGGGTTCGCCTATGCCGATCATCGTTCTGTCGAACCGGAGCGATGAAAATGCCAAGGTAGCGGCGTTGGACCTCGGCGCGGATGATTACCTGACCAAACCCTTCGGTGCGCGGGAGCTATTTGCCCGCGTGCGAGCGGCGCTGCGCCATCGCTTGCAAATTGAAGGTGAGCGCCCGATTTTCAGAGCCGGAGATCTAGCGGTAGATCTGGTGCGCCGGGTGGTTACGCTCGCAGGGGAGGCTGTCAAGCTGTCTCCTAAGGAATATGCTCTCCTAAGCCTGCTTGTGAAGAATGAAGGGAAAGTTTTAACCCACTCCTACATTTTGAATGAGCTTTGGAGCGGCGAAGCCGACACGCAGTATATTCGGATTTATATTCGATCGCTCAGGCAAAAGCTGCGAGAAGCTCCTGAAAAACCGCGTTATATCCTGACGGAGCAAGGGGTGGGATACCGCTTTCGCGATCCCGTCGAAAGTGACTAAAGGTTCCAGCGAAAACGAGTGCGGTTGAGCCATCGCCGGTTGACACGATTGTCTCTACCGATTGATAGGCAGCCAAGGCGCGCCACTGCCTATTCTTTCTTCAGTCCACGAAGCTGTCTGAGTGCCGATTGAGCATACTGTGACGCAAGGAACACAGATCGATACACTACATTACGGCAACCTGAACACGCGAATGCCTTTTGCAAAACAATAGCTTTCCATTAGCACAGCGGTGTAGCACCCAAAATATATATGTCTTTTTACTGTGAGTGCCCCCCAATTCGATCCTAGTCTCCAGCTGTATCGCAACGGTTGAATGCCGGTGCGGATTAATGGGCGGCGGAGCTAGGCCCGCCATGTACGAGGGCTTGGGAAATGGAAAATATTGGGGGATTACCTCTGCTTCGGAACGGGCGATTCTCGTTACGCGGCGGGATGCCAAGAAGATGGTTAGCGGCGGCCACTGTCATCGGGCTAGCCGCCACGGGTTCGCAGGGCGCTGTGGCGCAGTCGATGAAGGACGGCGACGTCTGCGATCCCTACAAGAACTACTCCTGCCTCGACACCTATCTCGGCACGGGCGTCTTGGAGCGGTTCTTCAATTATTATAAACTCGAATGGGGCAAAGGCACGGCACCCGCCGATCCGAACGCACTCTCAACGAGCCGTGACGGCTGGCCCAGAACTCCCGCAACGGTACCGCCGATGGCCTACACGGAATGGCCGGCCGGCGCCCTTACCTACATTGGCAATACCCGAGCCAATTCGGCCGATAGCCCGCTCATGAACTCCATCTCCGATACCGATACTGGCAAATGGATGAGCGACAATCATTTGCAGCTCTATGGCTGGCTGAACGGCGGGTTCAACCTCAGCACCAACACTCGAACCAAGGGTGGCAACGATCCTATTGCCTACACCTATCTCGCAAATACCGCCCAGTTGGATCAAGGGGTCATTTATCTCGAACGCCTCCCCGATACGGTGCAGACCGATCACATCGATTGGGGCTTCCGGTTGTCCGGCCTCTACGGCACCGACTATCGTTATACGAATTCCTACGGCGTAGCGAGCTGGCAATTCAACGGGAAGAACCTCGAAAACGGCTATGACTTCCCGATGGAGTATGTCGATATTTACATCCCTAAAGTCTTAGAAGGCCTCGAGTTCCGGATCGGGCGCTATATCTCCATCCCAGATATCGAAGCGCAGCTTGCGCCGAACAACCTAACCTATACGCATTCTCTCACCTATGGCTGGGACAACTACACCAACACGGGCATCGTAACGTCACTGCAGGTCACGAAGAACCTCATGGTACAGGTGGGTCTCGACGATGGTACCGAAACGCCGATATGGCATGCCGGCCAATCAGAAAAGAACCTTTATTATAATAACACCCCAGCCCAGTTGGCGGCTCAGGGTCTCCCGAGCACGGACCCTATATTTCCTGGCAGTACCTACAGGGTCGACCCAGGCAATCAACCCTCCGTCGCCCTTTGCGTTCAGTACAAATGGAACGATGGCTGGGATAATATCTATCCCTGCGTCGACGGCATCAACAAGGGCAATTGGGGCTACAATAACATCCAGTGGCACGGGTTCACCTATTATCACAAGTTCAACAGTGAGTGGCACTTCGACTTCGAAGCCTACTACCTCAGCGAGCACGACGTCCTCAACAATAGAAACCCAACCGCGGTGGCCATTCAAAACGCCGGTGGAACGCCGTTCTCTCCGCAGAATATCCCGTTCAACTCGACCAACACCGCCTATTGCGCCAGCGCCGGCGGCCTGACCTGCAGCGTGTACGCGATCGGAGTGCTGGGCTACCTCAATTACACGCCCGATCCATTGAACAACTTCACGCTGCGCCTGGAATGGTACGACGATCCGAATGGATGGCGCACCGGCACCGCTGCGAGATATGCCGACACCGCCCTCAGCTGGCAACACTGGCTATCGCCGCAAATCGAATTCCGTCCCGAAATCTCTTACTGGCATTCCTTCGATGGCCAAGCTTTCAACGGCAACCCAGTGATGGGCGTCGCCGGCGACAAAAACCAAATGGTGGAATTTGCGGCGGACGCGATCATCCACTTCTAACCCGGTTCGGGCGGTTCAAGAAATCCACCCGCATAATTCGTGTACGGTCCTAGCAAGCCCGGCAGCAGCAGTGGGATCGGTGTCCTTCAGCAAGAAGGGCACCGATCCCTTTTGCATTTGCATACAGACAAGGCGCGCTCCATCATCCTAACAAAGCCGCCCGTCCGCGTCGAACTGTAACCAATATATTGTGCGTTTGGAAGCTCAGTATATACGTCATTTATATAGCCATTATCTTATATTTTCGCCCATTCGTTTATATGGCTTTTGTATTGCGAAACTTCTCCTGCACCGCGATGCTTGCGCTAACCAATAGGGGTAGGGGGCTTCGCAAAAAAATGATCGCTAACGCACTTAGGGCGCCTGAGGCGGCCTCTGCTAACAGAGGAAAACACACTTCTTCCCGTGCGATTCGATAAAGTTCTGAATGCATGTCTATTGCCATGATGAGCTTTCTTGAAGAGCCATTGCTTACGGCCGCGTCTGCCCGCGGAGTGAAGTCACACTATTCGCTTCCAGGCTCGCTCGCCGCAATTGTGAGAGGCGATATCGTCTCATTTTCCTCGTTGCGATCCCATCAACGTCATGTTTGGCATGCGTTTATCGTACAGCTTGCCGCTTTGGCACTCGAGAAGGCCAAGGAAACCAGCTTACCCGATGACGAGGTGACATGGCGGCGAATGCTTCGAGGTCTCACGCTCATGTGGCCAGACGGAGAACCCTGGTCGCTTGTTGTTTCGGATGCGGCTAAGCCGGCCCTCTTGCAAGCGCCGGTTCCGGGCGGGGTCCTGCCGCAGTTTAGAAATATCGAAACTCCCGATGGACTCGATATGCTTGTCACATCCAAGAACCATGATTTGAAATCCGCGCGCATGTATAACGCCGCGCCGGAAGACTGGCTCTTCGCGCTTGTCAGCGTTCAAACTCAGCAAGGCGTAATGGGTGTTGGAAAGTACGGCATTAGCCGGATGAATGGCGGCTATGGCTCCCGTCCCGTCGTAGGAGTTTACAGCCCAGGCGACGCCGGGTCTCGCTTCCGCAGGGACGTTCTGACGTTGCTTTCGTCCGGAGAGGACACGGCGAACCCCCATGGACTGAGCCATGAAGGGATCTCTCTGCTTTGGCTGAAGCCATGGAATGGATCAACAGCGATTGAATTCCGTGACTTGCACCCCCTTTACATCGAAATATGCCGGCGCGTCAGGCTGGGTATTGGCGAGCAAAAGGTCTTTGCGATGGATGCCGCAAGCAGTGCGGCCCGCATATCTGGGACTGAAAATTTAAGAGGCGATACTGGCGATCCCTGGACACCTGTTAGCACTGAAGGCAAATCCTTTACCGTTACCAGCGAAGGATTTTCATACCGCAAGCTGGCCGATATGCTCGCCCCAGAAAAATTCAGGCTTCCCATATCTGTGAAATTTTCAGCCGCGGACCGCGCGAATGGCGCTTCCCTTGTGGCGCAATCTGTTTGCCGCGGTCAGGGCAAGACCCAGGGCTATCATGAGCGCCGCATTTTTATACCTCCCGAAGCCGTTACGCTATTCGTGAGCGACCGCCAAACCTTTAACGAGATCCTGCAGAGGCGAGCCGAGGCTCTCAGTGAATTAAGGTTAAGCTTACGGTTTGGCCTGTTGGTACTTTGTAAACGCGGCCCTTCTGAGGCCAACGCTGACAAAGAGACAACCAGGAAGTTTGTGGAGCCAGCGCTCCAGGCATTTGATAACGCCACGGACCTGAACTTTTTTGGCAGCCTTTGGGATGAAATGAGCGCCGTTAGCAGTGACCGTGCAGCGATCTACGAGAAATGGTTGAGGAGCCAAGTAGCGCGCGCTCAACGCTTCCTTGGGGAAGCCCCGCATATCCTTTCCTATCCGTCGGCACAACGCTACTGGGCTAATGCCCAGTCTTCGCTGGCCTTTCAGGCCATGCTGGCTAAATCGCCGCTGCTCCAGCCCGTTCTAAACGTCCCAAAATTCGAGGAGCACGCAAATGCAGTGCATTAATCGCGAAGAGCAGACACGCTCAAGCCCCCGTCATCCGGCAAGTCTCATCGGTTCGATCGGGAAGTTACTTGGTGCCGGCTGGTTTTCAAACATTCAACGGGCGCAACTCAAGCGTTACCGCCGCAGTCGCGGAGGTCCAGGCGAGATGGTGGCGCTTCAAGTTCTCGCTGTTTCAGGCTGCCCGATCGAGAGCATGGACCCGGGAGAGCTAAGTAATTGGATATGGCTCGTTCATTGTATGGCGTTCTTGAGTGGACCCGGCCAGGATCCCCACAGTACCTCCAGTGAATCCCGTCCAGGAAGGGTATTTCAGAAAGCAGGCTACAACGATTTTCGGTTAAGGCGGCTGCTCGACGCGCGAGAGGAGACATTTCATATTCTTTTGGAGCGCGCGATCCGCCGAATCGCCCGGTTTGGAGGCCCCCTAAACTGGTCGAAACTCGCGCCTCTCATCTTGCCGCACCATTTCGAGAGCGCCTGGGCGGAACATGCCCGGATTGAAATCGCCCGCGATTATGCAGTGGCCGTAACACGAAGTAACTTCAATAGATACTCCGCAGCAAACAACAATCAGGAACTCTTATCATGATTGAGGCCCGCTTCATACAAATCCATTGGCTTGCTAGCTACCCGGGCACTTTACTGAATCGGGATGAATCTGGCCTGGCGAAGGTGCTTCCCTTCGGTGGCGTCATGCGAACGCGAATCTCCTCCCAGTGCTTGAAGCGAACTTGGCGCAAGGCCAAGGACGCTATGAACATCGGGTTGATCGCTAACATGGAAACGGCGGAGCGTTCGAGGGAGCACATAGAAAGCCAGGTTGTGAGTGGCCTCGTGGAGGAAACCGGCAAATCCGCCGAGATAGTATCTGAGGTGGGACTAGCCTTCATCGAGGCTTTGTACGGCGACAAGGCCAAGGACCGAAAGAATCGTCAGGCTTTACTGCTCGGCTGGCCAGAAATCCGTTACATGCGCAATGAGGCGCTCAAGCTTGTCGCCGGCTCCAGGGATAAAAGAGATGCCGAAACTAGATGTAAAGAGTATTTCAGCAAAGACGGCATTAGGCGCGTGTTTCGAGCGGTCCGCGCTCAGTGCGCGCAACCAGGCGGTTTCGAGGCAGCGCTTTTCGGCAGAATGGTTACATCCGATCCGGAGGCAAACATCGAGGCTGCTCTCCATGTTGCCCATGCAATCACAGTGCATCGCGCAGAAAAGGAGCTCGATCTCGTCACGGTTGTTGACGATCTGAAAACTTCCGCCGACGCCGGTGCAGCCGGCGTCTTCGACGCCGAACTGACAAGCGGTGTTTATTACGGGTATGCCGTGATCGATGTGCCCACGCTTGTGTCTAACCTAGCGGGTGTCCCGGCAAAGGACTGGCTATCGCCCGAAATCGACCGCACATCCTCGGGCGAGGTTGGCGCCCGGCTCCTCCACCTGATTGCCACAGTGAGTCCGGGGGCGAAAAAGGGTTCTACCGCACCATTCTCCTATGCCGAAGCGGTGCTTGTCGAAGCCGGAAGCCGGCAGCCGCGCACTCTGTCGAATGCTTTTCGTAAAGAAGTTGCGCTTGGCGCCGGCGTTCAAAGGGACGCTCTCAAAGCTCTAAGCGAACATCTGGCGAGCTTCGACCTCACTTACGGCCCCTTGGAGGCCCGCGCCGGCTTCTGCATTGGGGAAAGCCGCACGAACCTTGAGGCGATGAAGGCTCAACCAAAAACCATGGCCGAACTCTCAGCGTGGGTTAAAAATGCAATCGTAACAGGGCAAGCTTGATGCAAAGACATCTCGTGTTGCGGCTGGAGGCACCGCTTGTCAGCTTTGGCGGCGAAGCGATCGATAATTTGGGAGTTATCCGCCCTTTTCCAGCAAAATCTATGATTACCGGGATACTAGCAAATGCGGCTGGCATCGAGCGGTATGAACGCAAGGCGTTGCAATCTCTTCAAGACAACTTGGTAATGGGCAGCCGCATACATCAGGGTAACCAGCTTCTTCGTGACTTCCAAACCGCCGAGCTTTCAAAAGGCGACCAGGGATGGACCACCCACGAGCAGGTTGAGGGCAGGGGCGGCGGCACCGCGTCCTACTTAGGACCCCATTTGCGCTACCGTGACTACTGGACAGATGCGGAAGTAAGCGTGGTTTTCCGGGTCTTGCCGGCATCCCCCTTTACCATCGAGCAGTTTGAGGAAGCGCTCCAACATCCTGCCCGGCCATTGTTTTTGGGGAGGAAAACGTGTCTTCCCTCCAGCTTGGTATACGACGGAGACGTTCGCGCTCACAGCGTTTTCGGCGCTTTGATAGCACTATTTGATGATAGTCTTCGAAAAAAGAACTTTTATTTGCAATGGCCAGCTTTCGAAGCGTCGGAATATGACGACGCCCTATTTTCGCAATTTCCTGATGCGCGCCTAGAGCCTATCTGCGATGAGCGCAATTGGATTACAGGCGTTCACGCCGGCGAGCGGCTTGTGCACGTGCTGGATTTCAACCAAAGCATGTGGGAACAGCTGTGACTTTCACGAAACGGCTCCACCTCATATCGTTTGCAATCGAGCGCGCTAGATTAATGTCGTTCGCGGCAGCGCGAAACACCATTCCGCCTTCTGGAGATTTGGGATACGCGTTCCATCAGGTTCTTAATGAAACGTTTGGCGCGGCCGCCCCAAAGCCGTTTCATTACTTCGAGGAACCACACGGGCAGCTCGTTGCGTACTCGCCACGTGATGCCAGCGAGCTTCATGAGCTTGCGCTTCGGCAACGAGCGGAAACGCAAGCTTGGATGTCAGCATCCTTAGCGTTAGGTTTGCCTTCGATGGAGGCTCGTGCCCTTCCCGCAAGTTGGACGCCAGGGGTACGTTATCGATACTCGGTCCGGACCAGGCCTGTGTGCCGTATCGCCAACCACCTTGAGCGTGGGTTGCCACGGGAATGCGACGTCTTTTTGCGCGCTGTTAGTTCCAAACCGGGCGATAGCGAATGGATCGATAAACAGGATGTTTATACTGCCTGGTTTCGAGGGCAGCTACCAGAGGCGGCAGCAACTTTAATGTCGGTGCACGTATCGCGGCTTAGCCGGACTCAAGTGTATCGCAAGGGTGCCCCTAGTTTGGAGGGACCGGATGTGAGTTTTTCGGGCATCCTCCAAGTCGGCGAACCAGCCGCATTTCAGGATTGTCTAGCACGCGGAACCGGCAGGCACCGCGCTTTCGGATTCGGTATGATCCTTCTGGGAAATGCTTGACAGTGCAAAGGATTTCGGACGAAAAAGACAGTAATCCACTTGTGGCCAAAAATGTTCTGCGCGGCGCCGGAGTTATGCTTGACAAGCGTGCCTCCAACTGACTAATAAGACATTATAGCAGCCTAAAATTAGGCTGGACGATAACCTCTCGATAGAGGGGATAGCCCGCAATACCTGGTACATTATAGCAGATATGAAGATGTTTCCCCGCGTTAGCGGGGGGTTCTTCTCGTAAGCTGAGCCCAAGGCTCGTCCTTCGTCACATCCCGGCATTTCATAGACCGGTTTGGTACAGCGTGCCTTATTCGCACGCCACCGGCGGCCTCATGCTCTAGTAGCTGAAATAAGAGCGGAAGAGGTACATCAGCTTTTCGGCGCTCCGCTTGCCTTTGGTGCGCGACTATAACGAAACAAATTAACTCTCTCAATCGTAGCAATTCCGCTTGAAAGTAGCTGATCCAACACCTCTAAAAAAGCGTTCACTTTTCCCTCGCTATCAAGGATTTCGACGACGATCGGGAGGTCCCTGGAACTCCGCAGAATTTTGTCCGAACTGAGGCCGCTCGCAGCTCCATATCCCATATAGCCTTGAAAGACGGTCGCGCCGGCGAGCCGCGATTGCTGAGCCTGCACCACGATTTCCTCATAGAGGGGGCGGCCCTTATACTTATCGTCCTCTCCTAAGAAGATGCGTAACCTTAACGCCATTTCCTGATGACGCATGCTTTCTCTCCCCTCCTGCCTTGGCGAATCTGGATTGGGCGTTAACCATAGAAGACCACGTTTCTGACTCAGAATACATGTTCAAGGACAGCGACCGCGTATAAGAACGGCAGCGGCCCCGCTCCCGAACCCGTGCAACGCCATATAGCGAGTCCGAGCGCTATAAGCTAGCTGCAGCTGGGGAACCGACAGGGAACCAGAAGTCGGCGTTAAGATGGGACAGAGCCAAAGCGCACAATATTTGAGCAGTTGCAGTTTAGTGGAACCAATAGCTGAAGACAACGTCCAATGATATCCGACGTTGTTCCAAAATTGACATGTAGTCATACACAATGCCCCGAAAATAGGCTTAGCAATGCGAAGTGTCGTAAAGGCGACACACGCATCTGACCTGCAATGGCCTATATGAATATTGAGCTTTCATTCAATCGAGTTGTAAGGCTCTTGTAAGGCTGGCGATCCATCGACATGCGTGGATCCTGCATGGGCACGGGGCATTGAGTAACAATGGCGGCAAAAAGTTGCTTCGCAGCCGCCTTTCGAAAGAAGGCTGCGATCAGGAAGGGCTGGGCGATGGGGCTCGCCGGTTGCTTGGGTCTACAATCCTGCGTGGGGCCGGATTTTCAATTGCCGGTGACCCCCAACATGGCCGCGTTCACACCGGACCGTGTGCCGGCCGATAACGGCGCTGGCGGCAAGACGCAGCATCTCGCCATCGCCAATTCGCTGCCGGCGGATTGGTGGGCGATATTTCATTCGAGCGCGTTGAACGCGCTCGTAGAGCGTGCGCTGCGCGACAACCCAAATGTCCCC
>JBKQIH010000270.1:0-9551 GCA_052148445.1 Rhodomicrobium sp. | reverse complement strand
TGTAAATCGCGGCGATGACTGTGCTGCATGCGGACCAGCGAGGCCAGAGCACGATCCGTAAAATGGCTACCGGTTTTGCGATCGGATCCTGCGGAAAACAAAAACTAGATCGCGCCTATGTTTCTATCAAAGGCGCGAGGAGACAGCGGTGCGCTGAGCAGGATCGCCCAGTAGAGTGCCGGGACAGCGACGAGCAGGGCTCGCGCGGCTTCAAGGGGAGGCCGCGTTGGCCCAGACGATGAAAGCTGTCCGGGAAAGAGCCTTCATGCAGGCGAAAAACCCTCGGCCATTTTTCTGAAGTGGCCCAAAAATGCCTCGTGATCGCTTTCCGGCGCCAGCCCGATCAGCCGGAAATAGCCGCCGTGGCGGGCCTCCACGATCAACTGATAGACGAGAGCGGCTATCCCCGTGCGGGCATCGGCTCCCCGGCCGGCGATCTCGATGGCGGGAAGCCCGGAAATCATAAGATCCCGCACCGAGAGGACCTTCTTATCCACGATCCGGTCGATTTGCTCGAACGAGCGCCCGGCAAGGAGGCTGAGATTTGGGATCGGGGCCCCAGATAAGGAAGGCGCCACAAGAAAAAGCGGCGGAAAAGCTGCGCTGCCTCCGGCTGCCTCCCCTTCCTTCAGCCGGTAACCTTTGGTTGTGCCTAAAATGGACAAATCTTCCTCGAAGGGGCCCAAATAGCAGAGGGTGAAGAGCTTGGGTGCCTCGGCCGTTTCACCGCGCACCGCTGCGGATGCAAGAATCTTCTCGATTGCCGCGCCAGTTACCATGCCCGAATTAAGTGCAGCTCGCGGAACGTTTGCGCTCACCATTGCGGTGACGCCAGCCTCGCAGAAGATCAAAACGTATTTCGCGTAGTCGACAAGCGCCGAGTTCTGTTCGCCGCGAAGGTAAATATAGTTTCCGGACCGGCCGGAAAGTTCCAGCCGCGTCGCGTTGCCGATACCGTGCACCTCTAAAGTTTCCTGGCCGTGCCCAAGTGCTTGCAGAGGCTCAAAGGCTTCGAGCGGAAGCTCCAAGAGCACGATCGACATCCCGCTCTTCTCGTGTACAAATCCTGCGAAGCGATCGGACGGAGCGAAGCTCTCGTTCACCGAAAGGGCAATTCTGCTGCCCGGCGCTTGCCGGAGGAAACCCTTTTTGCGGCTGCGCAGGCTAAGGATGGCTGCCACCGCGCCGAGCACGGCGATGGCCACGGCTGTGATGAAGACGGCATGCAGAGGCACGGCGTTCATGATTGCGCCCCGCGAAAAATCATAGTGCGATTCTCCTCTCCCGCTTCGAACGCTCAAGTCCCTAACAGGGGAACTCGTTTTTGGCAAAAAAGCAAAACGGCCTCTATTAAACAGGGTTAGGCGAACGATTACGCTATGCAGATTTCGCCCGCGAGAGAAGGGCGCCGATCAATGCCGGCAGCTCCTCGAAACGGTTCATGACGGCATCGGCGCCTAGTTGGCCGGCCGGCGTGGAAGCGTAGCCGAAGCCTGCAGCGATAATGGGAATGCCCGCCGCCCGGGCGGCATCGATGTCCGCTTCGCTGTCGCCCACCATGACGGCAGCGGAAAGCTCGCCGCCCGCGAGTTCTACAACGCCTGCGATATGGCGGGGGTCGGGCTTGTGGAAGGCAAAGGTGTCGCGGCCGGCGACGGCATCGAACAGGCTGCCAATCCCCAATTCGGCGAGCAGTCTCAGCGCCAGCTGCTCGCGCTTATTTGTGCAGAGCGCGAGCTTAGCGCCTCCGAGGCGTAATGTTTCAGCCGCTTCGCTGAAGCCAGGAAACAACCGTGTTTTCACGGCGATGTTCTCTTCGTAATGCGCCACGAGCTTTTCGGCCAGCCGCTGCATTTGTCCGGCGCCGGCATCGTGGCCGCCGGCCGAGAGTGCGGATCGAAGCATCGCGATCGCGCCGTAGCCCACGCCCTGCCGGATCGCCCCGGCTGGCGCACGCCCGAAGCCTTCGGCGATGAGCGCCGCATTTGCAGCGTCGATCAAATCGCCCGCGGTATCGGCAATTGTGCCATCGAGGTCGAAGACGATCGTGGCCCCCATCGTCCTGCACGGCCGGTTCGGCATTTTCTCCAATTCAGCGCTGCGGGCCGCCCGCTCGCCGTGCGAGCTTGTGCCGGAAGGCGGTGCCGGGTTCTAGCGAGCAGAGGGATTGGACCGATTTGAGGCGTGGCGGCCCACTTCTATCCCCGGAAACCACAGGTTTTATTCGTTTCGCAGCCATATTTAAGGAGAGCTGTGCCAATATTATCACAAACAAAGACGTACCTGGCCGGGGCTCGCCTCGTTCGCGCGGAAAAGTTGTGCCAGATGGAATAAATTGCTGTGCCCGTCTTGCGAAATTATTAACGCTCCGGTAATACAACCGTGGAGTGCACTTGCGAGTGCAGCGCAATCGAAGATGGGCGTGGATTGAACCACGTGGAGTTGTTTAATCATGAATATACCCAGAAGCCAACTTTATTTAGCTCATAGCTGTCCTCCCGAAGAGATCTTTCAGGAGGAGGCCGAAAGCGGCGAGTATGCCGCCGAAATTCAGTGCGAAGCCGCCGCCGAGTATATTGCCGATCTCCTGAGTTCCCTGCGCCCCATAGCGGCCAAAGCTCAACTTCGCCTGCTATCCGATCTCCTTTCCGTTGCCGAGGAGGAAGCACGGTTACACGCGCGCGCATAGGTGCCCGAGAGCCAAGGTCTTATGGCCGCAAGGCAACCTGACGGCCCCCCCGACGCTCGATGTGCCCCGATAAATCGAGCGAGAGAAGCGCGGCATTGACATGCCGCGCTTCCAACCCGCTCAGCCGGCAAAGCTCGTCGATATCGATGGGCGATAGGCTCAAGAGTCTCAGAACATCTCTCGTTACGTCGCCGATAAAGTCCAAGCTCTCCGGCGCAACTTCGCGCTTGCCGGCCGGGGATACCGCGTATGGGCCTTCCTCGCGGAGCGAAGCGGGAACGTCTTCGGGCACGGCGATTTCCCAGCCGGCGAGCGACGGCTTCAGCACGGCTTCGATATCGTCCGGTCCGGCAGTAAAAACCGCACCTTCCTTAATGAGCTTGTTCGTGCCTGCGGCGCGCGGCTCGTATGGATGGCCAGGCACCGCAAACACCTCGCGGTTCTGCTCGCCGGCAAGCCGCGCCGTGATGAGCGAGCCCGAGCGCTCGGCCGCCTCGACAACTACGACACCGAGGCTCGCCCCGGAAATGATCCGGTTCCGCCTTGGGAAATCCTGCGAGCGTGCCACGAAACCAGGCGGGCATTCGCTGACAGCAAGGCCATTTTGCTCGATGTCCACGGCAAGGCCCGCATGCTCCGGCGGATAGATCGCATCGAGCCCACCCGGAAGGACCGCGCAGGTCGCGAACGGCAGTGCGGCTCGATGTGCAGCCGCGTCGATACCGCGCGCGAGGCCCGACACAATGAGAAAGCCGCGCCGCCCGAGCGCTTCGGCGATTTCGGCAGCGAACTTCAGTCCAGCAGCGGATGCATCCCTGGCGCCAACTACGGCAAGCGGAGGGCGGCGCCAAACGCTGGGATCGCCCTTGATATAAAGCAGGGGCGGCGGCACCTCGACTTGCGCCAGCAGCGGCGGATAGCCTGCTTCGCCCGCCGCAACGAGCGTCATGCCGGCGATGGCTGCCTTTTCAAGCTCTTTGTCGATCGCCGCAGGCGTTGGAATGTTCCGCGCCGCGATGCGGCTGCCATGTTTTGCGAATTCCGGCAGCGCTTCGATCGCAGCCTCCGCCGAGCCGAAATGCGCGAGCAAGGCCCAGAATGTCACCCCGCCAATATGGGGCGTGCGGATCAAACGTAGCCACGCCTGCTTCGTGCTTTCGCCGGGCGAGGCGGCGGGTTCAGGAGCGTCTGGCGTTTCAACCCGCCGCCGCGGCGTTTTGGCCGGTTTTGCTGTCATGGGTGAAAATCGAATTCCTAATATTTCGATAATGCCGCGCTTCGGAGAGCCCGCAGCGACGAGTAGCTGTTCAAGAGCACATTGCATAGGCAAAACGCAAAAAATGCTTCGGGCAAATTCAGGGACTCGAAGATCCCTGAATAGGGACGGTTGAAAGTATGTTTCCCGGACCGGGAAGACTGCAATAGCAGGAATAATGTGCAACGTTGCAAAACGGTTCACCCTACGGCTTGACGGCGCAGGGCCGGCCAGGCTTGCCGTGTTAGCGGCCGCCGGCGGTGCGGGGCTCCACTTCGTCCTTGGAGACTTCTCCGGCAGCAACGAGGGCCCGGAGACAGCGTTGAGAGAGTTTGCGGCCGTTGCGGCGCATGCAGGTTCGAACTTCGGAACCGTCTGGATCGTACTTACTGCAATAGGCGTAGTAGTCGGAGGCACATGCTAATTCGACAGAGAGGCTTGCGGCCGGGGCTTGGCTGGTCTGCCCAATGGCGGCGATCATAACGGACACGGCGATGAACTTGAGACCGGGAAGGGCCTTAAACATGAGGTCTCTCCTGTGCGGGGGCACTTAATATTCCAATGATTACCCTCCTAACACGGACCCGCAGGCGAGAGAAGGGCTACGCTTGATGTGCACGGAAGAAATGCGGCAGAGCGTTTGCCCACATATGGCCCAACAATTGCTTCAGAGGGGTTATGTCCGCTTCCTTGCTGCCGAAGCGTTCAACTTTGTCCGAAAAGGAGCGGCGATGGACGAGCTTTTTGTCGTATGTCAGACGTACCAGATCGAAGAGGGGCAGGCGTCGGGTTTTGTCTTGATGCTCGCGGAGGAGAACGGCGAAACCAAGCCGTGGCCAATTTTGATCACGCGCAAGGGCAAAAAGATTTACGGTTTTGAAAATTCCTGCCCGCACCAGCGGACGCGCCTCGACACAACGCCCGGTAAGTTTCTGGACGAGGACGGCAATTTCATCACCTGCGGCAAGCACCACGCCCAGTTCGACATGGACTCGGGCGAGTGTTTCATCGGTCCCTGCCAGGGCCACCGCCTGAAACCCATCTCGCTGTTTATCGACGATGGCGATGTTTGTGTGACAGGCATCCGGCTCGCGGAGGAGGACGGGATGGAACTTACCGATCCGGCGCGGACCTAGTAAGCACTTGGCAATTTCATGGATTTCACGGGTCTTTTCTTTATGGCCGGGAGTCCTGGATTCCCGCATTCGAGCCTGTAAGAATTCGGCCCAGCCCCTCACTGTCATGGACCGGCTCCGGTCTGGCCTTGACTTGGCCGTCCAAACTATCTTTGAAATGTCGGGCTTTTTTCGGCATTGCCACACATTTCCCCGCACTTGACCCAGGGATTAATGCGGCAATAAGTGCAATCGGTCCGGTACGCCAGCGAGGCTTTGCGTCCGGCCGCGCGGGAGCGGGCCGAACCGGCCAGAGCGGCGCTATCAGAACCGCTGCCGCAAGGCGAGTGAGAGTTGCGGCTGCCCCGAGCGCGATGGCCGCGGCAGCCAGGAGCGGGACCGAAGCGGAGGCAAATTTCGCGTGGCGGCGGCTTAAAGGCCGGGCGCTCGGCCCCGGCTCACATCTGCCAAGCCTGCCGCTGCCGCGGCGCAAATGAACAGCTTTGCGCGGTCCTGACCGAGATCGCCGCGAGACCCGCGCCGCCAGAGCCCACGCATTAAAGCCCAGAGGTCCGCCCGTCCGGCCATGGCAACCGCTATTGCGAGTAGCACCATCGCGTCCCGCTCGCCCGAAAGGAATGGCTGGATGCGCCGGACCGCGCCGGGGCCACGTCTAAGCTTGGGGTTTCGCAATTCTCCAGCTTCGGCACGCCATGCATGCGCCCGATGCCGGGCAGCCGAATGACGTTCCAATCCGCCACCGGAAAAGCGGCGCTTGTCCACCGTTCCTGCTCATTGGCCGATCTCGATCTGGAAACGGCGTTGCGATGCCGCTAACATTGCCGCCGCACCGGCTGTTCACCAGCGCCGCGCTTTTGTGGGGTAAGTGCTATAATACTGAGAGAGGCATCCCGGCCAAGTTACCATTCTAATACCTTTGCGGGCTGTGCCGAGGGGGCGTAATTATGCTATGAGAATACTTGTCATCGAAGACGATCCGGACGGCTGCAACGTCCTTGTCCAGGGCCTATCCGAATGCGGTCATGAGGCGGTGTGCGCCGCCGATTTCGCCGAAGGGCTTGCGCTTGCGGAGGACGGCTGCTTCGATGCGCTCATCGTCGACCGCCTGCTGCCGGGCGGCGACGGTCTCGACATCGTCGCAATCTTGCGTGTGCAGAAGATCATGACGCCCGCGATTTTCCTCACCGCCTTGAATGAGGTCGACGACCGGATCGCTGGCTTGCGCGCCGGCGGCGACGACTACCTCGCCAAACCGTTTTCATTTCTAGAGCTTCTGGCCCGCCTCGATGCCATCATCCGCCGGAAGGAGTCGGCACCTGAGACGATTTTGCGGGTTGGCGATCTGGAGGTGAATTTGATATCCAGAACCGTGCAGCGCGCGGGCGCCGAAATCGTATTACAGCCGCGCGAGTTCCGCCTGCTTGAGTTCTTGATGCGCCATGCTGGACAAACCGTCACCCGCAGTATGCTGCTCGAAGGCGTGTGGAAATATCGCTTCGAACCGGAGACCAAGATCATCGACGTGCAAATGAGCCGCCTGCGCCAGAAAATCGATCGCGGTTTCGATACAGCTCTTATCCATACGGTGCGCGGTTCGGGATATTGCATCCGTGCGGATTAGCCTTCGCCATAACACGACCTTCCGTCTGACTGTCTTTGCAGGCCTTGCCTTCATCGCGGTAGGCGGTGCAGTGCTAGCCTTTTTGTATTGGGGCATGCTGTTCGTCATCGACGGACAGATCGGCGCCGCGCTTGCGCGCGAATGCGCCGACATGACGGCGGCATATCAAAGAGGTGGCTACGAACGGTTGCGCCAGACCGTTGGCGACAGAGCCTCGCCGCATCCGGACGCCTTGCGCATTTATTTGCTCATTGGAGCGGACGGAACTCAGACCGGTAATCTGGGGCTATGGCCCTCGGGCGCGCCCAGTCCGGGCGAAGCCGCGGATATTGACCTGCTCCACGCCTCCACAACCGCTCGCGTGCGCACGCTGGACTTTCCCGATGGCAGCCGCCTGCTTGTGGGCCGGGCTCTGACCGAACGAGATAATTTCCTGGCTATCGTCGAGCAATCGATCGTGAGCGTGCTCGCGGCAAATATGCTCCTGGGCGCCGCTGCCGGCGTGGCGCTCGCGCTTTATGCACGCCGCCGCTTGGGTCAGATCAACGCGACTGCGCAAGAGGTGCTCGATGGCAACCTTGCCGGGCGGATAACGGTCGGCACAGGGGGCGACGAATACGATCATCTCGCCCAGAACATCAACGCCATGCTCGACCGTATTCAGAAGCTCGTGGCGACCGTGCGGGGCGTGACCGAGAACATCGCCCACGATTTACGCACGCCTTTGAACCGGTTACGCGGCAGGCTGGAGGTCGTGCTGCTGGCCCCCCGCTCGCCCGAGGAATATCAGGCCGTTCTAAAGCGTGCCGTCACCGAATCGGAGACGATCGTCGAAACATTCAACGGCATCTTGAAAATCGCGCGGATCAAGGCCGGCGCGCTCGATCTGCCGCACGCGCCGGTCAACCTTGTGGAGGTCGTGGAGGAACTTGCCGATCTCTATCAGGTCTTCGCCGAGGAGAGCGGCGTTATCGTGGAGGCGCGGGTTCCCCTGGGAAGCACGGCAGCGGGACACGGCGTGTTTGTCTCGGGCGACGCGCATTTGATTTCGCAAGCCGCCGCGAACCTACTCGATAACGCCATTAAATATTCGCCGCCCGGAGCCACGGTGGTCATATCCGCGGCTCAAAGCGCGGACGGCACGAGCCTCACCATCGCCGACAACGGGCCCGGTATCGCCGAGAGCGAGCGCAAAATTATCCGCGACCGTTTCGTCAGGCTGCAATCTGCAGCCGGCAAGCAGGGGTTCGGCGTGGGGTTAAGTTTTGCCTCTGCCGTTGCGGAATGGCATGGCGCGCAGCTTGACTTAGCCAGCAACATGCCGGGGCTTCGGGCAACGCTGCGATTTCCGCCGGCGCAGAATGGAAGCGCTTCGCGATCCGGTAACGCCGGCGTTATGCTCGACAAGCGCGGCGGCAACTGACTATTGAAGCACTTGACGGCCTAGAAATACTATTTGGCCGCTCGCCCCTCAATAGAGGGGATAGACCGCAACATCCGGTACATTATAGCCGATATGAGAATATTTCCCCGCATTTGCGGGGATGTTTTTCGGCGAAGCAGCCGTTGGCGCCGAGTTATCGTGATTTTTTTGTTGCTGGCGATCATTCGCGGGCGGGGAGGCCCTGACCTGCGGGATGCCGGGCGATCAAGACCCCTTCGGCGCGCCGCTTGCCTTTGGCTTTTTGGTATAACGAAACAAAGTAATTCTCTCAACAGTTGCGACACCGCCCGAGAGGAGTTGATCCAACACCTCCAAAAAGGCGTTCACTTTTCCCTCGTTATCGATGATTTCGACCACGACCGGAAGGTCCCTTGAACTCCGCAGAATTTTGCCTGGATTGAGTCCGCTGGCAGCTCCATAGCCCATATAACCGCGAAAAACCGTGGCGCCGGCGAGCCGTGATTGCTGAGCCTGAACCACGATCTCTTCATAAAGGGGGCGTCCCTTATACTTATCGTCCTCGCCTAAGAAAATGCGCAGCCTTAACGCCGTTTCCTGATGACGCATCCTGTCTCTCCCCTGCTCCACCTGCCCCTAGGGCAAATCCTACTTGGGGCTTCACTTAAGAGATCACGTTTCCGGTTTAGAATAAACGATCGAGACCAGCCACGCCGCTCATTAAGAACCGTACCGTCCCCGCTTGCGGACACGCAACGCCTATGACCACTCTAAATGCAATATCCTAGGTTCCCTGGGCAGACCAGTGAGCTTACTGCCGCTGTGGCGATATCCACGTAAACACCGCGCGAAGCGGAAAAGGATAGTGTTTGAGCATGGCCATATTGGAATAACCAATAACTGCATAAAATCTCCCAAGACATTGGCTATTTCTAACCTTCCGGCCGGTGAATAGCTACATTGCCTCAAAATCGAACTGTGCGATTCGAACTGTCTCAAAAGTGACACAGGCTCCCGGTGCGCCAACTCCTTTAGACACATAGGACTTTCACCGATCCCAGTTGTAAGGCTCATGTAAGGCGGGTGATCGATCAACACACGCAGACTCCGCTGGGGTCGAGGGGCACAGGGCTGGGGTAACCATGGCTGTAAGGAGTTGCTTCGCAGCCGCCTTTCGAAAGAAGGCTGCGATCAGGAAGGGCTGGGCGATGGGTCTCGCCGGTTGCTTGGGTCTACAATCTTGCGAGGGGCCGGATTTTCAATTGCCGGTGACCCCCAACATAGCCGCGTTCACACCGGACCGTGTGCCGGCCAATAACGACGCTGGCGGCAAGACGCAGCATCTCGCCATCGCCAATTCGCTGCCGGCGGATTGGTGGGCGATATTTCATTCGAGCGCGTTGAACGCGCTCGTAGAGCGTGCGCTGCGCGACAACCCAAATGTCCCC
>JBKQIH010000269.1:0-3953 GCA_052148445.1 Rhodomicrobium sp. | reverse complement strand
ATTCTAGCCGATGCGGGCCAATAGGCGTACGAGGGGGGAGAAATTGGGCGAATCGCCTGGCGGAAGCTGAGCTTTTGGAACAAAAATTTCTCAAGCGGGAAGAGCACTTGAGGCATATTCGCCACTGTCAAGCTCATAATCACAGATTTTTGCTTTGCATCAAGCCTCACACATGCTATCTTGTGATCATTGAGAGGTTGGTGCCAGTCACCATCGGTAGTGCCCCCCCGTCTAGCCGAAGGCCCAACCTTTCAGCGCCGGCTTCCCTCCCGGCGCAGCGTGAAAACGCAAAGCGCCCAACCTTCGCCGGAGTTGGGCGCTTTTTTCATGCCCGATGATCAGAATCGCCACATGGAACATTAACAGCGTCCGCTTACGGCAGGACTTGGTTGCGCGCCTCTTGACAGAGACCGGGCCCGACATTCTCTGCCTGCAGGAAATCAAGTGCAGGGAGGAGTTGTTTCCGCACGAGATTTTCCGCGAGCTCGGATACGCTCACATCGCTATCAGCGGCCAAGCCGGTTATCACGGGGTCGCCACGATATCGAAACTGCCGCTCGCGCCGCTGCCGCGTGAAAGCTTTTGCGGAACGGACGAAGCTAGGCATCTGGGGTGTGCCGTCAGCTTGGGTGACGGTCCGGCGCTCGCTATCCACAACATTTATGTGCCGGCCGGAGGCGATATCCCCGACCCGGCCATCAACCCCAAATTCAAGCAAAAGCTCGCTTATCTCGAAGCCCTTTCCGGCTGGACGCGTGCTGGCGGGCATGCCCTTCTCCTCGGCGATTTCAATGTCGCGCCGCTTGAAACCGATGTCTGGTCGCACAAGCAATTGTTGAAGGTGGTCAGCCACACGCCCGTCGAGGTGGAGACTTTGAACAAGGTACAAAGCAGCGGGGGCTGGACCGATCTTGTGAGGAAAATTATCCCGGCCGAACGCAAGCTCTACACCTGGTGGAGCTATCGCGCGCGCGACTGGGAGGCGTCGAACCGGGGCCGCCGCCTGGACCATGTCTGGGGCAGCGTTTCGCTTGGGGAAAAGGTGCGGACTGCGGCTGTGCTCAAGGACGCGCGCGGATGGGATAGGCCGTCCGACCACGTCCCTGTTACGATCGACCTCGATTTATGACCGGTTCCGTACCAGCTGGAGCTGTGCCACCGTTTCAAATTGCACTTTTCGCTTTACGCGAGCCCTTGATCCTCGGGGAATGGCCTTATCACATCTGGCGAATCGCTCCGCTCCCCAACTTGGTCCGCAAATTACTGACCTACACCTTCCCGGCATTGTCTACTCAGGCGCGCTGGACCAGTGGTCGTGGGGGCTTTCTTATCGGGGACGTCTGCCGCTCGAAAATAACGGCCAAGGCTATCGCTGGGGCGATTATAATGAAATGAACGGCTGGGGAGGCTATAGCTGGCTGCCCGGACTGGAGACAACTTTGAGGCTTTCAGGATCGGTTCAAGGCGCCATTCACGGCTACGACCTCCAGATTCTCGGTTATGGGCCCTGCTCGAACCCGCTCTGGTTCGGCGGCGAGCATATCGATTTATTCCCAGGCTTCACCATCAGCGGGAAGTACTTCAATATGCCAGCCGCAACGTTCGCAATAGAAGGCGACGTGCCGCTCTATCAAAACCTCAACGGTCTGCATACAGCGCGCGACTATGGCGTCCTGTCGGCGATAAAATATAAATTCTGACGCGGAATCTGGCGGGCGCTGCAGACCGGTTGGCGAGGCCTGGTAATGCTCAGGGCTTTCCAACAGTCTCAAGAGGAACTGTCGCGCAAGCAGCCCGTCGAGGCCGTCGAGCGAGGCTGCATGGCGGTCCTGAAGGGATTGGGCCGGTTTTATCCTGCGCGGGATCGAGTTCCTGCGCAGGATATTACAGGATAAGCTTCGCAAGGGGCGGCGAAGCATCCGGGATTGTCTCATGGGCAGGACGCGCGGGCACGGTTCTGGCCGTAATGAAACAACAATAAAACATTTGGGAGAGACGGAACGTGTCTGAGACGAGCAGTTTGACCTTCAGCCGGATCCTGACCCGTCAGTGGTCCTTCTTCTGGGCCGGTATAACCTTCGGTGCCGCCCAGGTCATCTACATGATCGGCGTGTGGGCCCATGACGTCCACGCAGGAAAGTCGCCGCTGCTCGAGCCGATCACGGTAACGACGGACCTTGGCCGCATGTTCCGCGCCCTCGAACTCGCCGTTTACCGGCTGTTCGGACTGCACGATTTCCATATCTACGGCACCTCTGCCAACGGAGTGCCGACCGCCGAAGGCGCGTTCGTGCCTGGCATCGGCTGGCCCATACTCGGCATGATGATCGGCGGCTGGCTAGTTTCGCGGTTCGAACGCGAGAGCCGCACGTGGGTCTATTATCCGCCCCGTGTCCTTTTGATCTCGTTCCTCGGCGGCATCGTCTTCAGTTACGGCACGCGCCTCGCCGGAGGTTGCACCCTCAATCATCTTCTCGGCGGTGTGGCGCTCCTCAATATTCATTCGCTCGTCTCTGTCGTCTTCATGGGGATAGGGGGTGCGCTTGCGTTCACCCTCCTGAGCCGCCTCGATATGGCGCCTTATTTCAAGCATCAGGAGACCCGCTCCTATGTGGCCGGCAACGATGCCGGCGAGTCGATGACGTACAAGGCGGGCTACCGTGGCTACAGGCGGCCGGTTTACTGGCTCGCGCTCCTGTTCTCGGCCGGCCTGTTCGGAGTTGCCACCTACGGCGGGCTCTTCAATCCCGATTGGCTCCAGCACCTGGGCAAGAACGGCAGCCTCGCTGGATTCGGCAAGTCGATCGATGCCTCGGGCATGCCCTACGTGGTGCTGACGCTGCTCGCCGGCATCCTCGGCGGCTTCGGCATGGCCAAAAGCGGCTTTGGCACCGAGTGTGCCCTGGTCGCAGCGGAGTCGGGTCAAACGATGAAAGCCAACGATACCTACTATGCGCGGATAGGCGTGCCGCGCATTACCCGCACGCTGATGCGCTCCTACTTGCCGATGATCGGCATCATCGCCCACTGGCTCGTCCTCGTGGGTTTCGTGGTCGTCGCCTGGCTCATATTCGATGTCCGGCCCGGCTTCGTGGGGAACCTGAAGTATCAGACCACGATCGGCAACCTCATCGGCGGCACGCTGCTCGGAGCTGGGGCGGTCATGCTGATCGGCTGCGAGATCCGCTCCTACATGCGCATCGGCATGGGCTATCTAAACACCTGGGTCGGCTTCATGGGCTTCGCGGTCGGGTACCTGCCGTTCACGCTCTACTACAAGGAACACATGGCCTTCCTGAAGGCAGGCCTGCTGATCGAGTCCTACCATGTCTATGAGGTGCTCTCCCCCGACAGCGTAGCCGGCCAGCAGCTTGTACTGGCAATGTGGTGGCTCGTACTGGCAGCGATGTTCTATTTCTTCCTCCGGCTCGGCGCCCGGACCTCAGGGGCGCCGGCGCGAAGCATGCTCCACAAAAGCGTGGAGGATGTACAGGAGGAGATCGACAACCAAGGCCGGACCAACGGCGGCACGAGCCACGGGGCGATTGTGCCCGTGCCCGTGCCCGTCCCGGTTCTGGCCTGATATCGGGGCAAGCGCCAAGATAGATGTCGCAGAAAACACCCGCTTCCCTCAAGAGGGCTGGCGAAGGGCTCTATAGCGAGGTGCGGGTTAGGCCCGTGCTTGAACCTGAGGCAACGGCTGCAATCTTGACCGGATCGCCGCTGAATTCGCGGCCGGCAACTCGCGCGATATTAACGAGGCCGCTTCTCCTCCGGGAGCCGAAGGAAATGCCGCAACCGCGAAATCGACGGCCTCATGTAGCAATTTGCTTCCTGCGTTTGCTGCATAAGGCCGGAGAACTGGTAGTTAGGGCCAAGAGCGGCACTATCCGGCGCCCCTAACCATGCGTCTTGCCCCCGGGCTGCCTCTTGCATCCTGAACGGACGGTGGG
>JBKQIH010000268.1:0-23181 GCA_052148445.1 Rhodomicrobium sp. | reverse complement strand
AATCGAAAAGCCGATGCTGAGGCAAATAGCCCAGACGCAAAGGGCCGCCGGAGTAATAAGCAGCCGGAGTGTGTTCATGCGGCCATCATAGCGGTTTTTGTACGATTGCGCGAATGACGGCCGCCGCGCCTTTATGCCGGTGGCCCTCGTCGAGTTCCACCACCGCTTCATCGAGAAGCAGGATGCTTGCGCCGGCGAAATCGCTGGCGAGCTTCGCTTTTGAGTGGAGCATATCGGCCGTGCGAGGGCCGCCAGAGCGGTGGAGCTTCTGGAATTCGAGTTGCTCGATGCGAAAGCCCTCTAGGATAAGAATCCCGCCGGGTTTCAGCGCGTCGAGCATGGCGCGGTGCATGCGCGGCCGGTCTGCGTCGAAAAAATGAATGAAGCACGCTGCAACGAGGTCGTAGCGCTCGCGCGGCCATTCCCAATCGAGCAGGTCCGCGACTTGCGCGTCGATTTCGACGCCGCGTTCCTTCGCCAGCGCGCGCGCTTTGGCAACGCCGATGGGCGAGGCATCGGCCGTATCCACGATGAGCCCCTGCTGCGCCAGCCAGACGCCGTTCCGGCCCTCGCCGTCGCCCGGCACGAGCACGCGCAGCCCCGGCTTCAAATAGTGCGCCTGCGACGCGAGAAACGCGTTAGGCTCGGTGCCGAAGGAGAAGCCTTCGCCGCGATAACGCTCGTCCCAAAACTCCGCTTGGCTGGTCATACTTGCCCTCTCAACCGCCGGCGTCCATTATGTCGCCGTTAACTTCATTTTCTGGAGGCTTTATCCCAAAAGTTCGAATGCCGCGCGTTTTCTTTAATGGTGCTATTATGGGACACGCGCCTTAGCGGTGCCTTAAGCGGCGCTATCCCATTGATTCGATGTGAAAAATTATGGTAGCGGAAGGCTCTGCCCAATGGGGCCGGCGCCGTATTACGGTTAATTGCAAACCTGCGCGTATATTTAACAGCATTTTCGAGTCGCGGAATTCGACGGGAATCTGCAAAAATATCGCAAAAAGTGGCGGGCAGAAAATATGAGATCTTGCCGTTTACCACGCCCGCATTAAGCATGCTGCACGCCTACGGAAGCTTCGTCTTCTGCTTGCGCGGCACGGCGAAAACGAAGGCGGGGTTCAAGCCGCCCCGCCTGCACCAAGCTCTTCGTCAACGATCTCGTCAAAGGTCTTGCTAGAAACGGCGCCTGCAGCGCTTTCCGCGATCCTGCGTTCTACGAGGTTCTTCAAGTCCGCCCAAGCTTGCTCTTCCTCCGTCGCGGGCGGAAACAGCTTCTCAAGCGCGTATTGCCGGATGGTTTTACCCTCAAGCGCGGCCATGGCTTTAAGCGCTTTGTGCTGCTGCTCGGTGATGTCGATGGTCAGACGGCTCATGGCGATTCCCTTCGGAAATTGCTCCCGCATTATTACAGATGTGGGTTCCCGTCCATCGGTTAGGGGGCGCCTGCCAGCGCGCGTTTAGCCGGCAGTCAGCACCTGTTCGCGTATCCATATCTGTCAGGAAAGTTTCGCCTCCCAATCCACGCCCCCATAGAAAAGCCTGAGGATCGTGACGCTTCTTTCCCAGACCGAGAACGCGATAGCTACGCGCCGCTCGAATCCAATAATGCGGAGGCCGGGGCGGATGTCGTCGCGTCGCCGCCCTCGCTCGGAGGCAAACGACAAATTGGCGCAAAACGCCTCGATACGGCCGAGATAGCCTGCCGCAACGGCTGGCGCCGCGCACCCGGCGATCCTGTCATAAAGATCGATCAAATCTTGTAGCGCCTCCGGCGAGTAGGTGACGGAGCGCCTCTTCACTTTGCGGTCTTGGGCCGCGCGGCGTGATGAGCGCGAATCCGGCCGGAAACCGCCTCCACGGACAAAGCGCGGCTAGGATCGGCCTCCATCGCGTCGTACACCGGCGCCACTTCCTCGCGCAGCCATCGCTCGACGGCGCGATCACGCTCCTGTAGCGCCCGCAGTCCAGCCCGCACGACCTCGCTCGCCGAGGCGTATTGCCCCGACTCTACGAGCCCGTCAATGTAGGCGGCATGCTCTTCGGGCAAACTGATGGTGCGTTTTTCAATGTTGGACAAAGGACGGCTCCTTTTTGCGATGGCCGAGTATGACTAATTCATACCTGCCGGGCAAGCAAACAGCCGCGAGATCATTGCGCGCCCAGACCCGTCTTCATCTGCAGAACGACTTTCTTTAGGTCATCAAGATCCTGCTGAACGATCTTCCAAACGGCCACCGTATCGACGTCATGATAAGCATGGCGCAACCTGTTGCCGAAATCGGCGATCCGGCGCCAGGGTGTGGCCGGGTATTTGGACTTTAAGTCCTCAGGTATCGACCGCGAAGCTTCGCTGACGATCTCCAGGCCTCTTTCGATGCCCCAGCGAAGCAAGCGATTCCGCTCCGCCACGCTCGGAGGCATCAGAATACCGCCAGTTCGTCTGGCCCGATCCGCTCCCTGAATTTTTGAGGGGCTGACCGGCGCAGGACAATTTGCGTTGGAATCCCAGTGGCATCTTCAATGATCAGGGCAACACCAGAGAGGTTTAGCAGCGAGAAGCTATCATTAGGGACGAGATCGATGATAACGTCGAGATCGCTGTCCGGCCGCTCGTCGCCGCGCGCCCGGGAGCCATAGGTCGCCAAGCGCAAAACGCCCTCGGCGCGGATCGCGCTCTCGTTCTCCCTAATCTTGGCCAGGATTTGCTCGCGGGTCATGGCTGCATCTTAAAGCCGTTGTTCGCTCGTGTCACCGTCTCCCGGGATCATCCCGCCCGTGCGTAGTTCTTCGTCAACGATTTCATCGAAGGCTTTGTTGGAAACGCGGCCGGGAGAGCAGGTCTCTTCCAAGACTCCACCGCAGGCCTTTTCCTTTTCGCTTGATAGCGCCGGCTGGGCTTGTACAAGGTAAGCACGAAACATCCAATCAGATAGCCTGATGGTCTAGCTCCTTACCCTCATAATACCAAGGCACTGCCCCATGGCCGATGTGTTCATTTCCTATTCGAAACGGCATGCGCGGCTAACCGAGGACCTCGCACGCGACCTCGAAGCAAGAGGCTTCACGACTTGGTGGGATACGAGCCTGTTACCCGACGATCTACATTTCCCCGAGAAAATCCGAGACCAAATCAGGGCGGCGAAAGCAGTCATTGTTATCTGGGCGGCGCATTCGGTTGGCTCGCGCTGGGTCTATTCCGAAGCTAGCGAAGGGCACGAGCAGGGTAAGCTATTTCAGGTCCGCGACGAATGGCTAGACCCTCGTCAGATACCGTTGCCGTTCAAGACCGACAACGTTCCGCCTATCTCCGAGCGGGAGAAGCTTTACGCCGCGCTTGAACGCAATGGGATCAAGCCGAGCCGGAGGCCCGTAGAACCTGAAGAGCCGACGCGCGTTGACAAGCTTCGGGGTGAGAACACCAGCAACACGACGATGTTCCTAGCGGGGGTGGCGATTGCGGCGTTAATCGCAGTTGCGGTTTGGTACTTTGCGCTCCGCGAGAGCCCCCCGTCCCCTCTGATGCTGCAACGCCCGGGCGCCGACCCCTGCCAGGCTCATCCACGCCCTGTATTTTGCGACCTCTGAGGCCGCGGCCTTCAGGTGCCTAACCGCTCCTCCGGGCCGCCAAGAAGGCGATCAGATCGAGCGGTTTTCAACAAAGTGCGCACAAGAAAAATGCGGGAGGCGAAGGACTTGAGGTTCACTCCGCCGCCTCGCGCTGCGCATGGCCGAGATGGGCGTTGAGCTTGGCGAGAAGATCGGCCGCCGCATCGGCGATATTGGTGCCGGGGCCGAAGATCGCGACCGCGCCCGCTTGATAAACCGCCGGGTAATCGTCCGGCGGGATCACGCCGCCAACGACGATCAGAATATCGGGCCGGCCCTGCTGCGCAAGTTCAGCCTTCAGCTCGGGCACAAGCGTGAGATGGCCTGCCGCGAGCGAGGACACGCCAATAATATGCACATCGTTCTCGACGGCCTGCCGCGCGACCTCGGCCGGCGTCGCAAACAGCGCGCCGATATCCACGTCGAAGCCGAGATCGGCGAAGGCGGACGCGATCACCTTCTGCCCACGGTCGTGACCGTCCTGACCGATCTTCGCGACGAGGATACGCGGGCGGCGGCCGTCGTTTTTCTCGAAGGCCTCGCACATCGCGATGACGCCCCGCACTTTATCGTCCATATGTCCGATCTCCTGGCGGTAAACGCCTGAAATGGCCCGTGTTTCCGCGCGATGGCGGCCGAACACCTTTTCCAGCGCATCCGAAATCTCGCCAACCGTCGCCTTGGCGCGGCCGGCATTCACAGCAAGCTCCAAAAGATTGCCGCCGCCGCCTGCCGCCGTGGTGAGCGCCGAAAGCGCCGCCTGCACCGCCGCCGGATCGCGCTCCGCCCTGAGCCGTTCCAACTTCTCGATCTGACGCGCGCGCACCGCCGAATTGTCGACCTTCAACACCTCGACCGGCGATTCGTCCTGAACCTGATATTTGTTGATGCCGACGATCACCTGCTTGCCGCCGTCGATCCGCGCCTGGGTGCGGGCGGCGGCTTCCTCGATGCGCAGCTTCGGCAAACCTTGGCCGATGGCTTTCGCCATGCCGCCGAGCTTTTCGACCTCCTGGATGTGCGCCCAAGCCTTATTGGCAAGCTCGTAGGTTAGCCGCTCGACATAATAGCTGCCGCCCCACGGATCGATCACGCGCGTGGTGCCGGTCTCGTATTCGATGAAAAGCTGCGTGTTGCGTGCGATGCGGGCGGAAAAGTCCGTCGGCAGGGCCAGCGCCTCGTCGAGCGCGTTGGTGTGCAGCGATTGCGTGCCGCCATGGGTTGCGGCGAAGGCCTCGACGCAGGTACGGGTAACGTTGTTGAACACGTCCTGCGCGGTGAGCGACCAGCCGCTCGTCTGGCAATGGGCGCGCAGGCTCATCGATTTGGTGCTTTTCGCGCCGAGGTCCTTCATGAGCTTCGCCCAAATCGCGCGCGCGGCCCGCATTTTGGCGACTTCCATGAAGTAGTTCATGCCGATGGCCCAGAAGAAGGACAGCCGCGGCGCAAACTTATCGATATCGAGGCCCGCAGCCATGCCGGAGCGCACATATTCGACGCCGTCGGCCAGCGTGTAGGCCAGCTCAAGATCGGCCGTCGCCCCGGCTTCCTGCATGTGATAGCCGGAGATTGAGATCGAGTTGAACTTCGGCATCTTCGTGCTGGTATAGGCGAAAATGTCGGAAATGATGCGCATCGAGGGCAGGGGCGGATAGATATAGGTGTTCCGCACCATGAACTCTTTCAGGATGTCGTTCTGGATCGTTCCAGAAAGCTGCGCGGGCGCAACGCCTTGCTCCTCGCCCGCCACGATAAAGAGCGCCAGCACCGGCAGCACGGCGCCGTTCATGGTCATCGATACGCTCATCTCGGACAGCGGGATGCTATCGAACAAGGTGCGCATATCGTAGATCGAGTCGATGGCAACGCCCGCCATGCCGACGTCGCCCCTCACGCGGGGATGATCGCTATCGTAGCCGCGATGCGTTGCGAGATCGAAGGCGACCGAAAGCCCCTTTTGGCCCGCGGCAAGATTGCGCCGGTAGAAGGCGTTCGAATCTTCTGCGGTGGAGAAGCCCGCATATTGCCGGACGGTCCAGGGCTGCTGGACGTACATCGTCGGATAGGGGCCGCGCAGGAAAGGCGGCAGGCCTGGATAGGTGTTCAGAAAATCGAGGCCCTCGGCGTCGCCCGGTCCGTATGCCGGTTTCAACGCGATGCCCTCGGGCGTTTCGAGCGGGAATCCCGCCGCTTCCGCGCTGAGCTGCGGCGTCTGCCATTCGACTTTGGAAAAATCCGGCACCGGAGATTGAGTCATTCTCTGCATTCCATCGTCTACGAGTACCTCGGTTCATTCAACTATAGAGGGCGTTACCCCTCACCCCAGCCCTCTCCCAATGGGAGAGGGGGCAGGCTGCGGCCTCGATCCTTCGACTGCTAAGCAGACTTTCGTTGGCTGCCCAACGAATGCCCGCTTAGATTCACTTGTTTTCGCAGAGTGAGCGCTTGCCGCTCACGATAAACGTTCGCTTTGTGTTTTTTTCACAAAACCGGGAAGACCACTTTTGCCAACGCTGCTTAGCCCCACGAAAAGACCAGCTTAAAAGACTCGTCCATACTGGCAGGCTGGCCATGTTTGAGTGAGGCGTAAAGCAGGGCTGCAGATATCAAGAGTACAGTAGCCCAAACCACGAACCCTGGTTTGGGCAAGGGCACCCTCTCAGGCTGCTGGCGCCGGATGTAATCTCCGCGGCCATCGTAAAGCATGACTGTGGACCGTTATAGAAGCGCATGTGGTACGGATGTAAGTCTAGCTATTCAGCGGCTCTCGCGCACTCCCTAAAAGCAGATTTTTGTTGCGGCGATGCGGGAGTGGCCGCGGCACGGGCGTTACCGGGGCCCCATTCCGGCCAAAAGCACCGCATATCACACACGGCAACGGCGTCGAGCCCATTGGGTAGCGCATCGGCCGGGCAGTGTGCGGTTTGGCGTAGGGTTTTAGCGGAACTGGCGTGTCGCAAACCGGACAATCATGCCGTCATAATCGAAAA
Source organism: Rhodomicrobium sp. (assembly GCA_052148445.1). GTDB lineage: Bacteria > Pseudomonadota > Alphaproteobacteria > Rhizobiales > Rhodomicrobiaceae > Rhodomicrobium. Next base: position 16,582 of record JBKQIH010000268.1, on the reverse strand, counting down.
CCATGTGTGATTACCGGGCGTTACGCCGATGGCACGGGAGTTGCTACGATTGGGTAGAACTTCGTTACAGGCGGGATGACCCAACCATGATCCACCTCACGGAAAGTGCCGTAAACGCCGTCCGCTCCGCCATTTCGGGCGCTGGCGCGCCGGTCGAAGGCCTGCGCATCGCGGTCGATGCCGGAGGCTGCGCCGGTTTCAAATATATGATGGGCCTCGTCGCGGAGCCGAACCCGGACGACGCGGTCGTCGAGCGCGAAGGCGTGAAGGTGTTCGTGGACCGCGAAAGCCTGCCCTATCTCGCCGGCACGACGGTCGATTTCGTGATCGGCCTGCAGAATTCGGGATTCACCTTCGACAATCCGCAGGCAAAATCGAGCTGCTCCTGCGGCAAGTCTTTTGGCTAATGGGAGAAACCATGCTGGATTGCGCAGAACGCATCGATATTGCAGCGCCGGAGCTTCAGACGGAAACCCCGGAGGAAGCCCGCTACAGGGCGGTGAGCCAGGCCATCGACGAGCTTCGCCCCCATTTGCAGCGCGATGGCGGCGATTGCCATCTCGTCGGCGTCGAGGGCAATATCGTGAAAATCAAAATGGCCGGCGCTTGCGTGGGTTGCCAATTGGCATCCGTCACCATCCACGGCATCCAAGAAAAACTGATCGCGAAGCTCGGTATGCCGCTCCGGATCGTGCCGGTCTTGCACAGATAGGGCAGGCGGCGATGCAGCCGGTGTACCTCGACAACAACGCCACGACGCGGATGGATGTGGATGTGCTCGCCGCTATGCTCCCGTTTTTCACGGAGCATTTCGGCAACGCGTCCTCCTCGCATGGGTTCGGGGCTGCGCCCGGCGAAGCCGTGAAGGCGGCGCGCGAACAGGTGCAAGCGTTGATCGGCGCTGAGCACAGCCACGAGGTGATTTTCACCTCGGGCGGCACCGAGTCGAACAACACCGCGATCCTTGGCGCGCTCGAAACCCATCGCGAGCGGAACGAGGTCGTCGTCTCCGCGGTCGAGCATCCGGCAGTGCTCGCGCTGGTGCAGCATCTTGAGAAGCATCGCGGCATTGCGGTCCGCACCATTCCGGTGGATGCGCGCGGCCGGCTCGACATCGATGCTTATCGGGCCGCGCTCGGGCCGAAAACCGCCATCGCCTCCATCATGTGGGCGAACAACGAGACCGGCACGATTTTCCCCATCGCGGAGCTTGCTGCGCTGGCGCGCGAGGCCGGGGTCCCGTTCCACACCGACGCGGTGCAGGCTGCGGGCCGCGTGCCGCTCGATCTGAAGCAGGCCGCCGTCGATATGCTGTCGCTGTCGGGCCATAAGCTTTATGGTCCGAAGGGCATCGGCGCGCTTTATGTGAAGAAGGGCGTGCGCTTTCACCCGCTGCTGCGCGGCGGCAAACAGGAGCGCGGGCGCCGCGCCGGTACCGAGAACGTGCCGGGGATCGTTGGGCTCGGCAAGGCCGCGGAGATCGCTCTGCAACGCCTGCCGGACGCAGGGCGCATCGCAGCGCTGCGCGGCCGCTTCGAGGCCGGCGTGCTGCAAAGCATCGGCGGCAGTTTCATCGCGGGCGATACGGAGAGCCGGCTGCCGAACACCGCCAACATTGTCTTCGACTGCGCGCTGGGCGAGGTCATCCTCTCCGAACTGAACAAAGCCGGCATCGCCGCCGCATCCGGTTCGGCCTGCACGTCTGGCTCGACCGAACCGAGCCACGTGCTGCGCGCGATGAAGGTACCCTATACGGCGGCGCTCGGCGCGATCCGCTTCTCGTTCTCGCATGAGAATACCGCCGATGAAGTTGAGCGCGTTCTTGGCGTTTTGCCGCCCATCGTGGCGCGCGCCCGCGAGGTTTCCGGCTTCGCGCCCGCGGCTCCGGAAATGACGTTTGCAACAAACGGAATGTGAGGTTTCCTACAAACGCGGGCGCCGTGGAAATTATTCCGAGAATTCAGCGCGTTACGATCTGGCGCAATCCTTGCGTTCACGGTTGGCGTGTCAATTATCCGGAGCAAGACCGGGAGCAATAAGGAGTGCATGATGGCTAACGTAACATTCTCATCCCCGGTGATGCCGCGCGACATCACCGTCTATGCCGTCGCGGGACATCGCGGCACCATTCTCGCGGTGGCAAAGGCCCACAAAATCCCGCTCGGCTTCAATTGCCAGGACGGCGAATGCGGCTCGTGCATCGTCGAGGTCAAGCACCTTGCGCCCAGCGCGATCCATGGCATTGCGCTGACCGAAAAGGAGAAGGAGCTTCTGCGCCAGCTCGGCCGGATCACCCGCGAGGAGATCACCGCCGCCGAGGTGAACGACATGCCGCCGCGCTACCGGCTCGCCTGCCAGTGCTTTGTCCGCGACGAGGACATCATCGTTTCGTTCGAGGGCGACCCGACCGTGCCGGTAAAGGCCGCGAAGCTGCCCCCAATCGGCTCCGTCGAGGAGTTCTACGGTTATGCCGCTCGGGTCGAGCAGGATTCGGTCAACCATTATGGCGAGCTGGCCGCGGCCATGGAGAAGGTCGGCAATAAAGACGTGGCGGATCTGTTCCTGCAGCTCGCCGATTACTCGCGCCTGCATTTGAGCGAGGTCAAGGACCTCGCCGGAAAGACAGCCGGCTCTCTGCCGTCGCATTATATGTGGCCGCACCACGCCACTCCCGAACGCACCGAGCTCTGGGCCGGCGATCCGAGGCTCGCACGGCTCGACGCGCTGAAGGCTGCGCTTCAAGGTGAGCGGCGCGGCTATGATTTCTACACGGCCATCGCTGACAATTCCGAGAACCCGGAACTCGCCACGAAAGCCAGGGAATTTGTGCTGGAGGAAGGCGATCACGTCTCCATCCTGGAGCGCTGGATCGCGCGCGAGGAAGCAGTGCAGAAGGCCGGCCTCCGGTAGGTCTCTAGTTTGTCATCCCGGAACTGCCGGAGGCAGTATCCGGGATCTTAAGGGGCGCGTCGCATTTGCTAAGATCCCGGATAAACGCGATGCGTTTTCCGGGATGACAATGAACGGTGCCGCGTGACGCCGCGAAAAACCGCTGCTAAGATAGAGTTTTGGGAAGGGCATCAGAGGAACAGCAGATGGACGATGGAAAGGAGAACCTGCCCGGCATGGAGGCGAAGTTGCGCGACGCAGGGTTGCGCCCGACGCGGCAGCGCATGGACCTCGCGGGGCTCCTGTTCGGCAACGGCAACCGGCACGTCACCGCCGAGATGCTGCACGCCGAGGCGGCCGGCAAGAATATGTCCGTCTCCGTCGCGACCGTCTACAACACGCTGAACCAATTCGCAGGAGCCGGGCTGTTGCGCGAGGTCGCCGTCGAGGGCTCGAAGGCGTATTTCGACACCACGGTCTCCGACCACCAGCACTTCTATTTCGAGCACAACGGCCGGCTCATGGACCTTGGCCCGGATGAGGAAGTGGCCGTCGCCGTGAGCAAGCTGCCGGAGGGGATGAAGATCTCAAGGATCGATGTGCTGATTAGGCTGGTGCCGGATAAATGAGGGCGCATGGCCCGGCAGTTCGCGGCGTCAATCGCAGGGACGCGGCTCAGCATTGTCGATGGCTGGCCCCGCAGCGGGCCGGCAACCGGCCTGCACGAAATTCGAACTTAAGGCAGCGAAGCCTTCAATAGCCGGCGTGACAGATCGGGCTCGCTGGCGAAAGATGACCATGGCTGAATTTGCCTCCGGCACAAATGCAAAGCGATGGCTCTAAGTATCGGCAACTATGAGATGATCGCTGCTTATTCTCCTCTGGCTGCGGAGCAGGAGACGACAGCTCACAAAGCGTGCGATTTTTCAGCTGCTCGACCTCTGCGCGCTTTGCCGGGAAAGCTGGCGCGGTGAAGACCGTCAGCGCGGCCTCATACGCCCTTGCCGCCCGGAGCAGATTTCCACTTCTCTCCCCCTTAGCTCTCATTTCGTAGGCAATCCCGAGTCTGCGTTGCAGTTCGGCCCACCACGCGTCTTTCTCGATCTGCGCCGGCAGCGCCGCTTCGTAGGCTTTGATAGAAAGCTCATTATTATCGGAGCGGCTGCCATTGATGCGCTCCGCATAGGCGGCGCCGAGTCGGCCCTCGATTGCGGATCGCCACTTCGCGTCTAGCGCAGCTCTCGCGACGGTGACGGCGGCCTCATAAGCTTTAATGGCTGCTTCGATATTATCCCCAGGTTCGCCCGCCTGACGGACACGATATGCATCGGTCATCGGCGGTTCCCCGGTTGCGTTGGATGTCGCAACCCGATCCTACCGTTGAGTCGCCGATGACCGCCGCAAGCCGCTCGCACGCTACGGCGCCTATGGATAGCGCGCTTAGCGAGCGGCTCGCTACCGCCGAGTTACACCACTACCGGGAACGCGGGCCTTCGATTGCGTCGAAAGCGACACCGTTCTATTCCGCGCGCAAGTTCGCTTGCCGCGCGGCATTCATACGCCGGCACAAAAAATGGAGCCACCCATACGGGTAGCTCCGGCCTGCGCGAAGGCGAACGCGCCTAGAGCCCCTCCGCTTTTGATGGAATCAAAAGCGGGCGCTAAGTTCGTGCTTTTCCGTGCTTCTTGCCGGAAAACCGCTTCACACTTTTCCGGAAGCACTTTAGCCCTTTTTCGGATCGGGGTCGGCAACAACGTCGACCGTTTCATCCGGCTCATCGACGACGGCCTCGACTTCTGTGCCGCTCTTCGCGGCCTCCGCCTCAGCCGCATCCTCTTCTACGGCTTTTTCTTCCAAAATGGCGACAGCCTTGCTCCAGCCGTGAGACCTCTCCACCCTGCGGGCCGGCAGATCTTCCGGCGGAACGTCCGCGTAGGCTGCTTCCTCCCCCACGTAGGCCGCAGCTTCAACGTCCGCATCGTCAGCTTCGTCGATAGCGGCGACGAAGTCGCCGTAGACGTCCACGGGCACGTCGAACTCACAGAGGTCGCAATAAATATCGCCGCCAAATCCGCCGACGATCACGACATGCTTGAAGTGCGAGTGCCAATGATGGCCGTGCAAATGGGAAAGACGGTTGCGAAGGTGGTTACCGGGCCGGTGGGCGTTATGCCCCATGAGGCCGCGGTGACGGTTACCGAGCACCTTATGGCTCATGTTATGGCTACCGTATTTGCCATGCATGACCTGACCGACATGCCCGGTCCCAACGTGGGCGTTCCGGTTGAAACCGTGCGTTCCATGCGAGCCGTGGGCATCGTGAGTTCCATGCGTATCGTGAGATGCATGCGATCCTAAATGCGAGGTATGCGAGCCATGATGCGATCCCAAATGGCTGGGCCTGGCAAAGTTGCGGCCGCGCGAGCGCGAAGCGGAATGACTGCCGCGGGAGCCGCGGCTAAACGAGCGGTGCCCACCCCTCGAGCCGCCCCGGAAACCCCGGCTTCCGCCTCGCGAGAAACTTCTGCCCCCGCCGCGGAAACCGCCGCCGCCGCCGCGAAATCCGCCGCCGCCACGGCCGGTAAGGGTCACGGAGCCGTGCGAGTCTATGAAATCTTCGGCCGAGTACGACCGGAAGGCGGCACTTGCGGACGAGACCATAAATACGGTCACGGCCGCAGCTGCCAGCATGCGGAATATAGTACCCATTCTGACACCCACTGATTGAAACGATGGTGAGGCCGTTCCCCACTGAGCGGAGCTTAAACTAAAAAGTCTGTGCCCGGAAGAGGCCTGCCCTTACACCACCGGTTCAACAAATGCTTTTCCCGGTAAATTCTATGAGAGTTGCAGCTACCTCATCCAGCCCGCGCAAAGATGTCAGCCTTAGGAGTTGAGAAAGCTAGCGCCGGCTCAGCAATAGCGCCGTTGTGCGGCAATCGTGTTTACGCCATAACTGGGCTGGGGCGCCCGCGAAGTTCTTCAAAATAAAAAAAGAGCTGCCCATACCGGGCAGCTCTCACATGCATAGAATCCAGATTCACTCAGTTCTATTTCTTTTCGTCTTCGACGACAACGTCGACTGTCTCGTCCGGCGTATCGATAACGGCTTCGGCTTCGCCGCCTTCCTTGGTCGTCTCAGCCACTTCCCGGTCTTCTTCCTCGGCAGCCTCTTCCAAAACGGCAACGGCTTTGCTCCAGCCGTGAGCCCTTTCGGCCCGCGCGGATGCCACGTCTTCCGGAGGCAAGTCTGCAAATGCGGCTTCGTCCGTTGCGTAGGCAGCAGCGTCCACGTCTTCAGGCCCGGCTTCGTCGACAGCGGCGATAAAGTCGGGGTAAACGGCTAAGGGCACGTCGAACTCGCAGTATAAATCGCAATAGGCAGCGCCGCCGAAGGCGCCGACGATCACGACATGCCTGAAGTGTCCGTGCCAATGGTGGCCGTGCAGCTTGGCGAGGCGGCTATGGAGATGGCTGCCTGGCTTGCTGGCGTGGTGCCCCAGGAGCCCCCGGTGCCCCTTGCCAAGAGCCTGATGGTGCAGGTGGCTGGCAGCATGATGCGTGCCGTGCGTGCCATGGCTGCCGCGGTTCCCCGCATGACGGCCCCGGGATCCACGGTTGGCGTGGCCCCGGCTTCCATGGCCGCGCGAACCATGACCGCCGCGGAAGCCGCGTCCGCCACGGAAGCCGCGACCGCCCCCAAAGCCTTTAAAGCCGTGGCCGCCAAAACCGTGACCGCCAAAGCCATGGCCGCCGCCGCCACGGAATCCGGCTGAAATCGCCGCTGTTTCTCCGGCGGAAAAATCCGTTGGAGCATACGCCTTGAAGGCAGCGCTTGCGGTCGAGACCATGAATAAGGTCACAGCCGCTGCCGCCAGCAGACGGAAAATATTACCCATTCTGACACCCACTCGATTATTTGATGACTGGGAGGCCAGCCTCCCTGAGCCGAACCTTAAGCTAAAAACTCAGTCCCAGGAAGTGTTACTTAGGCTTAGCTCACCGGAAAGGTGTCAGGCACTCCTTGACACCGGCTAACTTTGCGTGTCAGGCTCTACTTGACGGTGCACTGGACCGGAGAACGGTTAGAATGCTTTCCATTGCAAGGAGATCGCCGCTGAAATGCTCGTTTTGCGGGCGCACCGCGAGCAAGGTTGCGCGTCTGCTTGGAGGGCCGCGCGTTCATATTTGCGACGGCTGCGTGGCGGCCTGCAACAAGATCCTCGAGGCCACACCGGCAGATTTCGCGGGGGGCTGGGACAAAATGACGGACGCGCAATTGCTGAGCGGTCTGAACATCGCCGAGGCAACGGTGGAGGCAACGCGCGCGGTGTTGCAGGCGCAAATCACCGAGCTAAGACGGCGCAGAGTGAGCTGGGAGGCGATCGGCAAAGCGCTCGGCATCTCAAGGCAAGCGGCCTGGGAGCGGTTTTCTTAACGGCACCGCCGGGCGGCGGCGTCAGCTAAAACCTCGGCAGCCATCGCGCCACAAGGTGACCTGCCGCAACAAATTTGCCTGGACCCGCCGAGCTACGCCGATTTCCTCCAGGCACCGCTTTCTTCCTGGCGCCAATAGCTAACATCGAAGCCGGCAGCTTTCGCGGTTTTCCACTCGGAGCGGGCCAGCACTTTGGCCTCTTCGTCGGCGCCGTCGAAAAGCCGTACGATCCGCGCGAAGCGTTGCGGCTCGCGTTCGGCCGCAGCTTCAAGCAGAAAGAGCGCCTCGGCGCCATTCGGGACGGCGTCGTCGAGGGTGAGGAAGACGGGCTGGCGCTCCGCGTGGCCGTCGCGGACCGTGCCGTGCGGGAGGAATGAGTCGTCGCGATAGGTCCAAAGCGTGCTGTCGACGGTGTCCAGCCATTCCGGCGTCGAGAAGCGTATGCAGGCTCGCCAGCCTCGCTGAAGCGTCTTTTCGATGAGCACCGGCACAACGGTTTGCAACGGCTGGCGCTCCAAATGATAGAACCAGAATTCCGGCGCTGTCACCGCTTGCCCCCGTCCTCGCCGGCATAGGGGTTCTTGGTCTTGCGCACATGCAGCCGCACCGGAGTCGGGCCAAGGCCGAAACTTTTCTTTAGATCGTTGACGAGGTAACGCAGATAGGACTCGGGAAGTGCCTCCGGGCGTGACGAGAACATCACGAAGGCCGGCGGCCGGGCATTCGCTTGTGTGATGTAACGAAGCTTGAGGCGCCGGCCTGAGACGGCGGGCGGTTGATGCCGCTCCAGCGCGGAGGCAAGCCAGCGGTTCAGCTCGGCGGTTGGGACGCGCTTGTTCCAGGCCTCGTAGACGGTGAAGGCCGCCTTCATCAGCCTGTCGAGACCTTGGCCGGACAAGGCGCTGACCGGCACGAGCAGGGCGCCCGCGAGTTGCGGCAAGCACCTCTCGGCTTCCTTTCTCAGCTCCGCCAGCCGCTTTTGCGGCTCAGCCACGAGATCCCATTTATTGACCGCGAAGACGAGACCGCGCCCTTCGCGCTCCACGAGATCGGCGATGGTAAGGTCTTGTTTCTCGAAAGGCGTCTCAGCGTCGAGCAGAAGCACAACCACTTCGGCAAACCGGATCGCGCGGAGCGCGTCTCCTACCGCGAGCGTTTCCGGCCGTTCCGTAATCCGTGCCTTGCGCCTGAGCCCCGCGGTGTCGAACAGCCGGACGCGCCTTCCATGCCAGGTAAACTCGGCGGCGATGGCGTCGCGGGTGAGGCCCGCTTCGGGGCCGGTGATCATGCGTTCCTCGCCGAGAAGCGCGTTGGCGAGCGTCGATTTACCGGAGTTCGGCCGTCCCGCTATGGCGAGCTTGAGCGGACGCTTGCCGCTGGCGTCTTCAAGCGCGGCCTCGTCCTCCTCCTCGTCCAGCCCTTCCCGCTCGCTCAGCGTATCGAGGCGCTCGGAGACCTCGGACAACAGATCCGAAAAGCCGAGCGCATGCTCTGCCGAAATCGCAAGCGGTTCGCCAAGGCCAAGTTCGAAGGCGTCGTAATAGCCCGGTTCGGCCGCGCGGCCCTCGCTCTTATTTGCGGCAAGGACGAAGGGCTTGCCCGAAGACCGCAGAATCTGTGCGATCCCTTGATCCGCGGCGGTGGGACCGGCCCGCGCATCGATCATGAAAACGATAAGATCGGCTTCGGCGATGGCTTGCTCGGATTGCTCGCGCATGCGCGCGGCGATGCTACCCGGCTCGGCGTCTTCGAATCCCGCGGTATCGGTTAGCACGACCGCATGCCGGCCGATGCGGATGCGGGTTTCCTTGCGGTCCCGCGTCAGACCCGGCATGTCGTCGACAAGCGCAAGCCGCTTACCGGCGAACCTATTGAACAGGGTCGATTTGCCGACATTCGGACGGCCAATGATGGCGACGGTGTAAGCCATCGTGCAAGCGCAAACCCGGAAAGTGTTACGTAAAGCCGGAGCCTCCGGCCGCGGATCAATTCATCGCTATAAGTTTGGCCTTTTCGGTCAAAACGTAAAGCCTTCCCTCGGCAACAACCGGGGTTATCGTGACGGGCGTGCCAAGATCGGATTGCGACCCAATGGTGCCGGAAAGGGCATCCACCGCCACAAGCAGACCCTTCGACGACGCCAGCCAAAGCCGCCCGCCGGCGAGCACCGGTCCGCTCCAATGCACATCTTCGCCCGGCAGGGCCGTCACCCAGCGCACCTTGCCGTCCTTGCGGTTAAGCGCGGCGAGCTTGCCAGTCATGTCCACCACGAAAAGCGTATCGCCCGCAATCCAAGGCGTCTGCGAGCCTTTGATCTCGCGTGTCCAAAGCCGCTCGCCTTTTTCGCGCGAGGTAGCGATCAACTGGCCGCCGCGGCTCATGGCGAATACCGCTTCGCGGTCGACCACTGGGCGGGCAGCCTCGCCAACCGACGTAGAGGATGAGTTTATCGCGCCCTTCGCGAGAGCGTCGGTCCATTTGGCAACGCCGCTCTTAATGTCGACGGCGGTGATTTCACCCGAAGGGTACGGTACGAACACGAGGTTGCCTGCGACGGCTGGGCTCGCGCCCGTCAGCACGGCTGCGTTTTCCGGGAGGCCCTTTTGCGTCCAAAGCTGCGATCCATCTCCCGCGTTTAGGCACAACAGCTCGCTCTCGGAATTCACGACGAAAACGCGGCCTTCGGCGGCGGTCGGGGCCTCGCGGATCGGAATGGCGAAATTCTTGGTCCAAATCACTTGGCCGGAGCCCGCGTCGAGCGCGATAATCTTGCCGTATCCGGTAGCGGCGAAAATCTTACCGCCATCGGCGGCAAGGCCTCCGCCGAAGCCTGCCCGCGCGACATTGTTGCTATTGAAGGGGTGCATAAAGTCGAAGGAAGACTTCTCGGCGGGCACGGTCCTGACATTCCAGACCGGAGCGCCGCTCGAAGCCGAGATCGCATGCACGGTCGCTTCCGCATCCAGCGTGTAGACCTTGTCGCCGTAGACAATCGGGATCGCCGTCAGCCGGGTGCGCTTCGATGCGCCTTCGCCCGCATCGGCTATCCAGATCGTGTGCAAGGCCTCGCCGATCGCGAGATGCCCCGGCGCATTGGTTGCCACGCCTCCGGGCTGGCTCCAGGCCGCATTCGTGACGGCGGGGGGCAGCACGATTGGCCCCGCGGCTTCGGGGCCGGAAATCGCGCCCTTTTCCTCGATCTTTAGAACCGATATCCGCCGGCCGGGTAGCGGTTCTTGCTTTTTGTCGAACATCGTGGTTACCGACGAGACGCTCGGAACGCTCGGCTCGCCCAGCCCGATGGATTCGCACCCGCCAAGCGCAAGACCCAAGACAGCGATGAGCGGAATGGATCGGGACAGCAGATTCGGGCGCACCTTGCCCGGATTACTGTGTTTTCGCATCGTTTGCCGCGTCCTTTTTCCCCGTTTGCTCCGTCTGCGCAGCTTTCGGCTTTTGGAGAAGCAGCGCAAGCATAACTTCCGCGCGCTGCCGCATCCCCCGCGGCGCGTCGCCATCGCTGACAATTTCACCGAAAAGCCTTTCGGCGTCGGCCGTTTTGCCTTCCTTGAAGGCCGCGAGGCCAAGAATTTCCGTCGCGGAATACCGCCAGCGGCTCGTGCCCAGCCGCAAGGCGCCCAAATCGCGCGAGAGCGACTCAAAGCTCTCTTTATCCAAAGAGAGCGCGGCGAGCTGGACCTTCGCAAAATCCCTCAGGCCTTCAGGGGCGCCTTCGTCCTTTGCGACGGCGGCATATTCGGCGCGCGCGGGCTCGAGCTGCTGCTTTCCAGCGAATTCGGCTGCCGCATTCAGGCGTGCAAGAAGACGGTACGCCCCCGGCCCGCTCTGTGCGAGGGTAGCCAAAGCCTTTTGCGCCTCTTCCTGCTTGCCGGTCTCGCTCAGATTGAGGGCTTGCGAAAGCGCATCGCCGCCGGCCGCAGCCTGGCTGGCCCGGCGGTTTTGCTGAAACTTGTAGCCCGCAACCAGAGACAGGATGACGAAGGCACCGGCGATGAAATAAGACCCATAAGTCTGGAAAAACTTGATGGTTTGATCGCGGCGATAGTCTTCCTCGACCTCGCGGAAAAAGCTCTCGTCGTCGTGGCTATGGCTCATGGCGCTGGTGCCTTAGGTTCAGTGACACTTCTGCAACAGATAGGCCGGGCACTGTCGCAATATAAGGAGACCCGTTTTCAATTCTCAGATAGAGCACGACCGGTACGAAAACCGGTTTCCACTTTTCCCGATCGTGCTAAAGGCGGCAGGGCTTTTTCGCGCTTCAAGCCCGAACCGTCAACTGGCCTTTGTTTTAGACATTTTCGTGACTCGCTCCGCCTCATCCTTATTGGACATGGCATATACATGATCTGGGCCGGGAAAACGCAAGGAACGGACCTCGCTGGCGTAATCTTTTACCGCGGCCTCAATCGCGCCGCCAAGCTCGGCGAATCGCTTGACGAATCGCGGCACCGACGAAGATAGACCGAGCATATCTTCAAGCACAAGGATTTGGCCATCGCATTCGGCGGACGCGCCGATGCCGATTGTGGGTATGTCTATCGCATGGGTGATCTTGGCTGCGAGCGCCTCGGCCATGCCTTCGAGCACCACGGCAAACGCTCCGGCCTCCGCGACAGCGGCGGCATCCTCCTCGATGGCTGCCCATTCCTCCTGGCGGCGGCCTTGCGTCTTAAAGCCGCCCATCACATTCACCGATTGCGGCGTGAGTCCGATATGACCCATCACCGGAATGCCGCGCTCGGTGAGAAAGGTAATGGTCTCCGCCATGCGCCGCCCGCCTTCGAGCTTGATCGCGCCGCAGCCCGTCTCCTTCATGACGCGCGCGGCGTTGCGGAAGGCCACGGACGGCGATTCCTCATAGGCGCCGAACGGCATGTCTACCACCACCAGCGCGTGCCTGGAGCCGCGCACCACGGCCCCGCCGTGCATAATCATCAGATCGAGCGGCACCGGGATGGTGGTCTCGTGGCCGTGCATGACCATGCCGAGCGAATCGCCCACGAGCAGGAAATCGACATGGCTGTCGATCAGACGCGCGGTGTGGGCGTGATAGGCGGTCAGCGACACGATTTTCTCGCGTCCTTTCCGGCGCCGGATATCGGGAGCGGTGAGCCTGCGCATTTCGATGTGCTGTGACATGGGCCGTCCTTGGGCTAAGGTAGACCCTGTCATAGCGAAATTGCGGGCGCGGGGGAATACACTCTTGCGCTAACGCTATTATTGTGATCGCACGACTCGATTGACCGCGATGTTCCCGCCGCTAGGCTCATATCGTCATGCCCGCGCCGGCGGACCATTGGCGCCGGGTGTGCAGGATCCCCGATGTCTCGCGTGCACGCTAATTCGACTGCAGGCAGCGTAACAAATGAGCGAATCTCCTCTCCCATGGGGAGAAGGACAGGATGAGGGGAGATTCCGCCGTTAAGTTAGCGCGAATGCGATGTTTCGGGGATGTCCGCGGCACTGCGGCCATCCGGAATATTAACCATGCCAAGAGAAGCACCAGGCGCCGCAATTCTAAGTTTACGAAAATTCGCATAATTTACCCCGGACGTTCCTAACCGGAGGTTCCGGATGACTTATCGCGCACTTTCCATTCTGCTGTTCATCGCATGCGCCCTTACCGCCGCTGCCGGCATGGCCCGCGCGGCGCCCTCCACCGCTGCGTTTGCGCCCGCGGCTTCGATGCCGCCGCTCCTCTTGCATGTTGGCGGTTACGGTGGCTGCGGCTGGGATTACCCTTGCGCGCCCCGGCCCGATTACGGGCGGCGCTTCTACCGGCGCGAAGGCGGCGTCACCATTCACAACAATTACGGCGAGGTGAACATCTATTCCGGCGAGCCGCGCCACAGAGAACCGCGCCGGGACTGGGACGAGCGGGATTGCGGCGGCGGCCGCTGCGGCTGGGAAAGGCGCAGGGAAAACTGCGGCGCGTGGTGCTGGGTCGGGCGCATCCGCAAGGGCTATTGCGGCCATGGCTGCTGGGCCTACCGCGAGCGGGAGCGCCTCAAGGCATTGGAAGAGGAAGAGCGCGCGGAACGGCGGGCGTGGGAGCACGAACGCAAACGCGAGGAACGGCGCGAGGAGCGGGCTGGGTGCGCGCGGGACGACTGCCCGGGGGACTCTACGCCGCCCCCGCCGCCCTATTACGAGCCGCGCGATTGGGACTACGCGCCACGCCGCGCCATGCGCCCCCGCCCCTATCGCGGGCCGCGCCGGCGCTATGACGGGCCGTATTACGCGCCGAAATGAGGGGGCGGCGGGGGTTGAGCAGGTCTGGTCGCCAAGCGCACGCTGTCATGGCCGGCTTGATGCAGCCATCCAAGGTCAAGGGCGCCGCCCCTGCTTCCAAGCGGCATTTCCAGGATGACGGCGCCGTTCCGGCCTGACAACAAGGCACGCTAATCGGTTATGATTTCGGGCGGCGGCCGGCGGTATCCGGCCAGGAACAGGAGGGCACCCAGCCCTCCCAAAAGAATGGACACCGGCAAAACGAGCAGGGGCTGCACGAGGCCGGTCCACACATAGTCCGAACCGCGGGCGAGAAAAAACTGTTCTAAGCTTTCGCGTCCATTTGGGATATAAGTTTTCAAATACGTGGAAATCGATGCGAGCTCCAGGCCTTCGCTGGGCGTCGCAAGTATGTGAGCGCCATCGTAGGCGAAGGCCACGAATGCGGCGGCCAACAGGATCTTTCCCAATACGCGAAGAAAAAGCATGACGGTTCCTTGACTGGGAGTTTCATACAAGGCTCGGTCATCGAGCACAAGATTTTGCACCAAAACCTAAATTGGAGCAGCCCCTACGCTTGCATCGCGTCGACGCGGTATTAAACTAGCCCGCGATAAAAAGCTCCCCTTCGCCCCCGGACCGTTATAGTCATTTCGGGTATGAGATGGAAACTTGCCGGGCGCGCTTGTGAGAGCGGTTTCCCTTTTTCGTGGAGGTTCTGCTTTTGACTGCATTGGACAATTCGCTGGCTGACCCTCTGCAAGGCTTGCGCGCTCTCGTCGTGGAGGACGAAACGCTGGTTGCCATGCTCATCGAGGAGTATCTAGAGGAACTCGGCTGTGTCGTCGCGCTTTCGGTAAGGCGTGTCGATAAGGGACTCGAAGGCTTGCAGGACATCGGCGTCGACATTGGCGTTCTGGACGTTAATGTTGCCGGAGAGAGCGTCTCTCCCATCGCAGAACTCCTAAATGCGCGAAATATCCCGTTTATTTTCGCGAGCGGCTATGGAGCCAGAGGGGTCGAGGCGCGCTGGTCGGGCCGGCCGGTGATTCAGAAGCCGTTCGCAGTCAGGGATCTGCACATGGCGCTCCTTTCTTCTCTGAGGCCCAGGCTCTAGCGCATTAAGCCATCGTGGCGGCGGAAAACTTGCCCGCGCTGAAGACTGCATCACTGTTTGTGCCGGACGAAGAACCGCGCATCTCCCTCACATAACGTCCGATCTCTTCCAGAACCTCGCGCGCATTCATGATATAATCGCCGCTCCCGCCGAATTGCGCGGCATAGCGCGTCCGGATGCGGCTATACGGTGCCGGAGTTAGAACTTGGCCGATCTGGCCGGGAAAGTACTTCTCGAGAATGGCATTCATCGGCATGGGTTCCGGCACAAGATTGATGACGGGCGCATCGACGCCACGCGCGGTGTCGATGTCGCTTTCCAGCCGTCGCACAGGATACCATTGATGGATCGCAACGCGATTGATCTTGGAAGTGCCTGCATCGAGGAAGCAGCCGGGCGCGCCTTTCGCGATATACGGACCGAAAACATCGGGCAGCCGCAAAATCTGGGAGGGGGCACCGCATTCGAGCACTTGCCGCTCGAATGAGGGAAGCCAGGATTTACCGCGCAATCCGCTCGGCTTCGCCGTCTCGTCAAGCGGCAATCCCTTACTGGAATACACATCCAAGGAGGACAAGAGCACCATGCGGCCGGCAGCTTGCATCGAAGCGGCGATCAAAGCGCGGCCCAGCGGCCCGCTAGAATTGGCACCGAGGCGCTTGGCGGCGGGCACGACAATCACGGCCTCGTCGCAGCGTGAAAGGCCGTTCAATGCCTGTTTATAAGTAAAACAGTCCGCAAATATCCGGCGGGAAGCCAAATAATAGCCAAGAGGAGTGCCAAAACCTATCAGTACCCGTCGCATGCGCTGTGCCTCGCAAGAGATCCCTGCCCTTTCCAATCCAAAGATACGGAAAGAGTTCTGCTATGCTCCGGAGCGGGGCGGCCAAGAGCGGAA
Source organism: Rhodomicrobium sp. (assembly GCA_052148445.1). Taxonomy (GTDB): domain Bacteria; phylum Pseudomonadota; class Alphaproteobacteria; order Rhizobiales; family Rhodomicrobiaceae; genus Rhodomicrobium. The sequence goes on along the minus strand of JBKQIH010000268.1, from coordinate 987 downwards.
GTCAATCACTATACATAACGAGCACTTTGACTGCAACAATGCGTTTCGAATTCGCTTTGAAATTGTGTAAAACCTTCATCGCCGGAACGGAGACTTGGCTGTCCGGCATAAATTCATTGCTTGAAGCCTACGCCGCTCCCGGCAACGGAGAACGTCACGGCGCGAAGGCTCTCGCGGGCCGCCTCGCCAAATTCCGCTTCGAGGGCGCCGCTAAGGGCGGGATGCAAGCCCGCGCTCCCCATGGGCGCGGACCGAAGATGCAAGAGCGCGGCGACGGCAAGAATTGCATCGCGCAAACAGCCGGGACAAGGTGCGGCCTGCTTATCCTGGTTATACTGATCGATCGCGCGCAAAACCCTTTCGACGAGCGCCAGCTCGTGCGTTTCGCTATAGTCGCACTCGACACCGCCGCCCGGGCAGCCTGTTCCGCTGGTCATCGCGATCCTCAGTGCGCCGAACATCGGTGGCGCAACAAACAAGAGCTTTACTTTTTATTAGCATAATAAAATTAGGCGATCTAGAGGCAAAGTATCCGGCGAGAGTTCTGGCGCCGCCTCATAATAATGTTCAAGTTTTAGTTAAATGCCACTGGCCCGTTTATCGAAAACCCAACACGCAAGGCCCCACCATGGCTGGTAGGCGGCGGCGCTTAGCACGCCTTGCGCGTGCCGCGCCGCGATCCCGGACGCAACGCGAGGTGTAATCGATGACTACCGCAAGTTCTGACTTCAATGTGGCTCTAAACCATGAACGGGAGGTGATCCACGATCACTGGATCCTGTTTATGATCCAAGGCGTGATCATGGCCGCACTCGGTCTCATGGCAATCGGCGCGCCGCTTTTGGCGACCGTTGCCGCCGTCAAATTCGCCGGCTGGATTTTCTTCATCGGCGGCATTGTAGGGTTGGCTAGCTACTTTACCGGACAAGACGTTCCAGGTTCGTTCTGGAGCTTTCTTGCATCCGCCTTCGCCATTCTCGCCGGCAT